>JAGLPW010000087.1 GCA_023137125.1 Candidatus Cloacimonadota bacterium
AGAAGTCTAACTAAAATGTTTTCTACATCTTCGCCAACATACCCGGCTTCGGTTAATGTTGTGGCATCAGCGATAGCAAAAGGAACCTTGAGAATGCGGGCAAGCGTTTGAGCAATAAGAGTTTTACCTGAACCAGTTGGTCCGATCATGAGAATATTACTTTTCTCAATATCAATTTCACTTTTCGGATTTTGTTTGAAAATTCTTTTATAATGGTTATAGACCGAAACTGATATTATCTTCTTAGCTTTTTCCTGACCGATCACATACTGATTTAAAAGTTCATGGATTTCTCTCGGTGTGGGAAGAATGAAGTTATCCATCTCCTTCTTCTGAAATTCAGATTCAACGATCGTGGAACACATATTAATGCATTCTTCACAGATATTTCCACTTATACCTTTAATCAGATATTTTGTTTCAGTTTCAGATCGACCGCAGAATGAACATTTGTTTTCTTGTTCCATCTAATCTCCAGATTTCAATGCTAATATTGAATCTTTTCTTGTTTCAATTACTTCGTCTATAATCCCATATACTTGTGCTTCTTCAGGACTCATAAAGAAATTGCGATCAGTATCTTTTTCAATTCTTTTTAACGATTGTTGTGTATGTTTTTGAAGAAGTTTATTTAACCTATTTTTTAAGAATAAAATTTCATTTGTATGAATTTCAATATCGGAAGCCTGCCCTTGAACACCACCCATAGGCTGATGTATCATTATCCTGCAATTTGGAAGAGCAAATCTCTTATCTTTTACACCAGCTGCTAAAAGAAATGCACCCATACTGGAAGCTTGTCCGATACATATTGTAGAAACATCGGGGCGAATATACTGCATTGTATCATAAATAGCAAGTCCTGCAGAAACAGAACCACCGGGGCTGTTAATATACATAAATATATCTTTATCGGGATCCTCCGCTTCGAGATGCAAAAGTTGAGCTATTACAACATTAGCAACATTGTAATCAATTGGAGAACCTACAAAGATAATTCTATCTTTTAAAAGACGTGAATAGATATCGTATGCTCTTTCAACTTTTCCATTTTGTTCAACAACTATTGGTACATATGCCATAATAACTCCCTGAAATTATTTATTTATTGGCTTCTTACTTTCTTTTGGTAAAGCTATAAATTTTGAACTTTTATTAATAAGTTCAATTACTTTATCTTCTTCTGCTGCATAAATAAAATCACTACTTTCAATTTGATTCTTATACATCTTTTTATATTTTTCAATATCCATTTTTACATTTTCAGCAGCTTTTACAATTATCTCTTCTTTTTCTTCATTAGATATCTTGATCTCTTCAATTTTCTTGATCTCTTCTACCAGATAATGACCTTTAAGATTAAACTCAGCTACACCCATATACATCTGGGTCATTTGGTCAAGTTCCATTTTATATGCTTCTGCATAAGGCTTTGCCATATTCTCTGCAACTTGTTTTACGATAGACTGAGGAAGTTCGAAAGTATTCTCATCAATTAACTGAGCAAGAACAGCAGATTTCATATTATTTTTATTATCTTCTTCTATTTTAGCTTTAAGCTCAATTTCTACTTTGCTATTGAGATCTTTCAAAGAATCATATTCAAGATCCTTGGCAAAATCATCATCAAGTTTGGGAATATCTTTTCTTTTAATGGCATTGATTTTCACAAAGAAATCTCTGTCTTTGATGCTGGCATCTATATCCACATCTTCAGATTTCTGTGATTTAGTAAATAGTTTTGTTTTAATTTCGTCGTCCACTTTTAAACCTGTAAGTTTAGTATTAAGTGATTTAGAATATTGGTTTTCACCTAGCACAAACTTTCTATTTACTTCTTTTGTTACTTCATCATCTTTGTTTAGGAATTTGAAAGTAGCATCAATAATAGTACCGATCTCTGCAGTTTCAACTGGTGTTTCAGTAGCCATTTTATTTCTGTATTCATCTAAGGTTGCTTCCACCATTTCTTTCTTGAATTTAACTGGTTCAAAAGGGATTTTTAATTCTTTATATTTATTAATTTTGATTTCAGGCATTACTTCATATTTGAATGTTACAACAAGATCTTTTCCTTTTTCCCATTCAAATTCAGAAGCTTCACCCTGGTTGATAGGGTGAATTTTTTCTGCATCAATTGCATCTTTATAATAATCACCTAATTTTTGATTATAAAATTCATCTTTGATCTGTGGACCAAATGATTTTTCGATCATTGA
>JAGLPW010000088.1 GCA_023137125.1 Candidatus Cloacimonadota bacterium
TGGTGCGAAAGAGGGGACTCGAACCCCTACGAGATTTCTCTCACTGGCTTCTAAGGCCAGCGCGTCTACCAACTCCGCCACTTTCGCACAGTTATAATTATTGCATGTCCTGATACATTTTGTTGTATTTATCCATTAGCTCTTTGTTATTGAGTTCTTTAGATGCATTATATAACATCTGGATTGCTTCCTTTGATAAAGGATCAAATTTATGCCATATCTCACCATATTTGATAAGTTCATCAAACTTCTTTAAACCATAAAGCTTATAGCAGAGAGTTGTAACATACATTGGATTATCTATAGTTTCATCTGCAGCATCAATATCAACAGCTTTTTGTAGATACATTGTGGATGCCTCGCTATCTTTCAAAGATAATGCAATATTGCTTAATGTAACAATTATATTCATGTTTTCAGGGTCAAATTCAAGAGCTTTTTGGAAAGCGCTGTAAGATAATGAATCATTACCGGAATTCATATATGCAAGTCCTGCATTATAATAATTATCCGGGGTTTCAGTATCATTTTTTGCTGCTTCTAAATACCAATTACCTGCTTCAATAAAATTTTCTTCATCATAATAAAGCGAAGCTACTTTTTGCATTGCGAAAATATCTGTTGGATCAAGTTCAGCTGTTTTAATAAAATATTTTCTTGAATTTTCCATGTCATCAAGTTTTTCATAACTTAAAGCCATAAGTCTGTATGTAATTGTACTGTCCGGAACAATTTCTGCAATCTTTGTGAATATCTCGATAGCGGCTTCAAATTCTTCAGATTGGATCTTTAGTTTACCACTATTCACCATTTGTGTGATACAATTATCTCTAAAATGTATAACTGATTCAAGCATATCATCCAATTTTAATTTCTTAATATAGGTTTTATAATATTTTTTTGCTGCCTTTTCATCCGTTAATTTAATTTCTTCATATTCTGCAAAAATCCCATTGATCACATCAATCAATCTAATGAAATATTCGCGTGCTTTTGGATAATCTCCCTTCATATCATAGTAAATTGCGGCAATATTGTTAAGTGCGTCGATTTGATTGGGATTTTCTTCTAAAACCAATTCATATAATGGAAGTGCTTTCTCATGTCTGTTACCGCCTAAATGCATATTGGCAGATCGTAAATTCTTTTTACCTTGAACAGAAAGATCTTGTGATGCAAACAGTAATGAAGTACCAAAGATCGAAATAATTCCAATTAAAAACAAAATCTTTTTAAACTTTTTCATTTTTCCTCCGTTTATTATATTAAAATATTTTATTAATATAAAGCAAATTTTTTTATAAGGTTTATAAGTCAAGTACTTTATATCTTCTTAATATATAAAAGAAGGTGGCCATTAGCCACCTTCTTTATAAAATATAATGAGCTGTTTAGTTTTCTAATTCAAATGGCATAACAGCTTGCAGGGAATCATCTTTAATTGATTTAAATAATTTCCAAGCTCTGAGTATACCCTTATCTTCCTTGATTTGATTTGATATTAAAGCCTCTGCAATATCTACATCGAATTTGTCTTTTATTATCTCTTCAAAGAAATTCTTTTGTTTTGGTAAATATTCGATCGTGAAATTCTCAATGTTGCTTAATTCTGCTGCTTTCATAATAGCATCACTGATCATACCAGTTTCGTCAATAAGATTGTTCTGCAATGCATCTTCAGCAGACCAGATCTGGCCCTGAGCAATTTGCTCAACATCATCTATGGAAATTCCTCTTCCATCTGCGACTCTTTGCTTGAATTCCATATATGTATTATGAATGCTCATTCTTAATGATTTGACCATAGATTCATCCGGTTTTGAATATATACTCATTGCATTTGAGAATTTTCCTTTTGATATATCCTCTTCATGAATTCCAATATTATCGGTTAGCTTAGAAATATTTGGCAGCATTGCTACAACACCTATAGACCCGGTTATAGTGAACGGATCTGCAAAGATGTAATCAGATTCTGCTGAGATATAATATCCACCGGATGCAGCAACATTTCCCATTGAGATCACAACAGGTTTTACTTCTCTTAATTTCTTGATCTTTGCATGGATAATTTCAGAAACAAGTGCGCTTCCACCCGGGCTATTTACACGGATCACAACTCCCTTGATCTCATTATCTCTTTCAACTTTATCTAAGATTTTATTTAGTTTTGTAGCGGTGATATTTACTGCATCAAATCCTTGTGATTGCATTACAATGCCACCCTGAGCATAAATAACAGCTATATTGGAATTTGATTTTTTGAATCCCGGTATCTTATATTTGGTAAATGAGATCAGATTTTTTTTGGTAACACCTAGTTCATTATACAAATCTTCCTTTAGTGAGAGTTCATCAACCAGATGATAATTGAGTGCATTTTCCTGATTAATAAATAGTTCTTCTCTCTTTTCATAAATTCTAGTTATCTCAGAAATTTCAATTTCACGGTTTTCAGCAATTGTAATAAGAATTGAATTATAAATATTTGAGAATAGTTTATCCAGATTCTTTCGAACCGGTTCAGATAGTTCATTTCGAGAAAATGTTTCCCCAGCACCTTTGTATTTTCCAGCATGGATCACATTGATCTCTATGCCGATCTTATCTAGAAAATCTTTGTAAAAAAGGATTCCTCCTCCAACTCCAGTTAACAGGATTCCGGCAGATGCAGATGGATTAAGGTAAATTTTATTAGCAACAGTTGAGAGGAAATAATCTTTATTTAAGCCAATATCAAGATAAGCATTTATTTCTTTTCCAGTATTTTTAAAATTTTCCAAAGCACTCATTATCTCATGCAGGTTTGCATAACCACAGGCTATGAATTTAGGTTCAAGTAGAATTCCTTTGATCTTATCATCTTGAGCAGCTTTATTGATCTTGTGAACAATTTCATGAACTGATGTTTTCCCAGCTGAAAATGAACCGGCAAAAGGACTATCTTCAAATTCCTTATAATCTATTATTCTCCCGCTGATATCCATTCTTAACCACGACCCTTCAACTATCTTCTCCGGCATTGGTTTTTGAAATCCCCTTCCCATACTTCCGAATGTCCAGAACATAGTGAATATTATGATAATAATGATAACTACTGAGGTTAAACACCCAAGCGAAAACCATTTCGATTTCATGATTGACTCCTTTATTTTTTTTAATTAATATTTAATTCTTTTAATTTTCGAGATAAATTACTTACTTGCAGATCGAGTGCTTTTGCAGTTCTAGAGATATTCCCATCATTCATTTTCAGTTGAATTGAAAGATATTTAGTCTCGAACTCCTTTCGCTTATCTTTAAGAGATAGGGCTTCATTCCAGAAGTTGGAATCCGGTTGTTTGGTAATTCCAAGATTATTAATATCAGCTGGTTCGATAATTACTTTTGGAATTAGAATGTATAATCTTTCTATGAAGTTTCGTAGTTCCCTAATATTCCCTCTGAATTCCCATGATCGAAATTCCGAGATCGTTTCCGGTAAGAATTCCTTTAATGGCAGTTTCAATTCATTTGAAAAATGATTTGAAAAGTACTCAACTAATAATGGGATATCTTCGGGATGGTGTCGTAGGGGAGGAGTTGTAATGGGAATCACATTCAAACGGTAATAAAGATCTTCTCTGAATTCTCCCTTTTGAACAAGATCCTCAAGATTTTTATGCGTTGCTGCAATAAGCCTGATATCAATTTTTTGTGTTTTATTGCTTCCAACACGCTCAAACTCACCTTCCTGTATCACGCGAAGTATCTTGGATTGCGCCTTAATGCCCATATCTCCGATCTCATCGAGGAAAAGCGTTCCACCATGTGCTTGTTCTATCTTTCCGCTTTTACAGCCTACAGCACCTGTAAATGCCCCCTTTTCATAGCCGAATAATTCGCTTTCAATTAGTTCTGTAGGAATTGCAGCTGAATTGAATTTCACAAAAGGTTTGTCTCTTCTATTACTTCTATGATGAATTGCATAGGCAACAAGCTCTTTACCGGTTCCGCTTTCTCCTCTAACTAATACTTTTGAATCGCTTGCTGCTATACGGTCGATAAGTGATAAAAGTTCTTTGATAGGTTCACTATTTCCAATTATTTTATATTTTTCATTCTCGTCAGTTTTTAATCTGCTATAATCTTTAGCTATGTTATAGAATTCAATCGCTTTTTTCAAGATTATCTTTACTTTTGTTAAACTAAGCGGTTTTTCAAGAAAGTCATAAGCCCCGTACTTTATCGATTGAACGGCTTCTTTAATACCACTATGACCTGAGATCATGATTACAATTATATCTTTTCTGAGTTTCTTCATATCTTTAAGAAGATCAATACCGTTAGCTCCGTCAAGCCGAACGTCCAGTAGAATGATATCCGGTGTCATACTATCAAACTTATTCATCCCTTTTTTACTATCGAGAGCAAAATCACATTCATACCCTTCATCTTCCAAAATATTTTTTAGTGTAAGACATATGTTCATTTCATCGTCAATAATTAGTATTTTCATTTATTTCTCCTGAATCTTTACAAATCTGTTCGGAATCACAATATTAAAACAGCTCCCTTCATTTTCCTTGCTGGTCACGTTTATTTCTGAATTATTTACATCAACAAGTTTCTTTACTAATGCAAGCCCTAGTCCGGTCCCTTTTTTCTTATTCGTAAAATATGGTTCGAATATTTTATTTATATCATCTTCGTTGATTCCTTTGCCCGAATCAGAAACACTGATTACAGTTTTCAGTTCATTATTAGTTATTTTAATGAGTATGTTGTCATCTTTTTCAGAAGCATCTATAGCGTTTTGAACAAGGTTTGTGATGATCTGATAAAAATGTGTTCGATCAAATGAAATAGTACAATTCTCTCCTGATACTCCAATCTTAAATTTATGCTGATACGAATTCAATATCTCTTCAATAATTGTTTTTGGATTAAATTCAGAGATTTCCGGATTTATATTTTTAGCAAAATTGGAGAAAGAACTCACAAGAAGTTTTAAATTGTTGATCTCCTGATTTATGATGCTAACCGATTCTGGAAAGACTTCATAGAATTTTTTATGATCAAGCTCATATTTCTCTTCCAATCTTTGAATTGAAAGTTGAATAGGAGTAAGCGGATTCTTAATCTCGTGTGCTAAAATGCGGGAAAGTTCTTTCCACATTATATCTTTTTCGGCTTGCAGTAATTTTTTCTGGGTGCTGTTTAATTCGCGGGACATACTATTAAATGAATGTTTTAGCTCACGAATTTCTTTAATACCGGTTTCTGGTAGGTAAACAGAAAAATCGCCATCGCGGATCTTCCTTGTAGCTTTTTGTAATTGGTTTAAGGGTTTTGTTATTCTATATAAGAAAGCTATAAAAATTATGACTGATAATATCATTAATAACAGTAGATATGCCATAGAATATATCTGTGCTTCATGTTTCATCATACCAGCATCAGCCAGGTTTTGCCTAAAGTCATTTAACAATTCACGAGCCTTTATGCTGTCTTGTTTTGTGTTAAAAGTTAGCTCAGACATTGAAGTATCGAATTTCATTTCGGTAAATAAGTTATTTGATTGTTGGTATTTTTTTACAAAGAAATTATTAATTATAAATAAGCTTGTTAAATACAGAAGAAGAAACAATAAAATAACGCTCGATCTAATTCCAAAATTAATCTTCATTATATTCACTTGCTAATTTCGTTGTAAGTTTAGGTTCATTAAATTTCCATAACATCATGAGATCAAAGTCTTTATTCAGTGCTATTAAACGGATTTTAGGAAGATATGCTTTCAGAGTAAGAGTGCAATCCTGAATGTTCTCATCTCTATAACTGTATTCAATATTTGAAATAATAATTATTAATTCATCATAAGAATTAGTTGAAAAAGATAAATCCTGATCTTCAAGTTCTATACTAAATAATTGTGTAAGAGGGTCAAATATTATTGAGTGCCTGAATTCCTCTTCATGGATGATCATACCCCTTAGGCCGATCTTTAAACTGAAGAAAATGTCAATGCTCTGTCCGGATTTAAATATCTCCTCAAAATCGTTTTCAAAAGCATTTTCCAATTTACATTCGAAGAACATTCTATCATCCAGAAAAGAAGTTGTATAAGCCGAAAAACTTGCCTCATTGCCCTGATAGGAAGAAAGAAGCAACATTGAAAATGCTGCTAATCCACTTATAACTTTTTCAGCAAGTATCTGGAACATTCCTCTTCTCCCATAAAAAAAGAGTCTCTAACAAAAAAATGTTAGAGACCCTACATTATTTGTCAATAATTAAAATCCAAACCAAGGTCCTATCGAGATTGTATATCCTTGATATGGTGTTTCAGGTGAGTTTGCAACTACGAAGTTGTCTTCACAAGATACAGCATCCCAACCACCAGTATAAGAATGGGAAAGCATATAGCCACCTTCTGCACGAATACTTAACCAATCAAGGATTTTGTACATTACTGTGGCTTTTGGTTGGAACATAATGTAATTCTTCTCAAGTTCAATAGCATTATTCGCAGAAGAATCCATATCATCATTTAAGAAATCCCAATCATAGTCACCATCGGTTTGTGAGATTTGAAGATTATGACCACCCCAACCAAGCATAAAGCCAAGAGAGGTAACAAGATTTTTTGTAAGTGCAATACGTTTATCAAGAGTGACACCACCATAAGCATTAGAATACAACATTCTTCTAGTAACACTATCTCCATCATCAGTTACATGACCTTTCTTTTTATCGATGGAATATCCTGCGCCCATACCACCAAGGAACCAGCCTTTTCCAACGTTGCCATTACCACCACCACCATGCATGAGGATGCCTTTCTCATCTAAACCGGTGAAGCCATATG
>JAGLPW010000089.1 GCA_023137125.1 Candidatus Cloacimonadota bacterium
AAACCGACTGATAATTTCTTTTTCTTCTTAATCTTCAATCCGTCTTTAGTTATAGTCATTTCTTTTGGCTTAAGCGTAGCCAGTGTAAGATCAGCAATTAAAATCTCTTCATCTCTGAAAACTTTAACTTGAACTACATCACCAATGTTCTTGCTTTTAATGAGCTTTACAAGATTGCTTTCAAATTTGGCTTTCTTACCATCGAACTCCATAATGATATCACCTTTTGTGATTCCAGCTTTTTGTGCCGGGCCATCCTGAGTAACACCGGCAACATAAACGCCATAACAGTAAGGATAGTGCATTTTGTATGCATCTTCAAAATCCATATTAGATAAGAATACACCCATTTTTGGTGCATCTTCTGATGTTCTGCCAACAAGAATGTTGATGTTAACTTCTTCCAATGCTTCTTCAACTTCTTGCATGGCTGCATCAATTTCCAACTGAATTTCCGCACTTACTTCTTCTGCCGTTTGCTCTTGTGCAAATAAAGCAACTGAACCAAGAAGCATAACTACCATTCCAACTAATAAGATCTTTTTCATAATAACCTCCATTTTTTAATTTGTTTTATTTTTGATCTTTCTATTACTTCAATTTTCTTTTTTTTCCATTTATTTACAAAATCATTCATTTTCCCTCCAATTTGCTTTTGATAGATGCAAGTGGTGTGCCAATAAAGTAGAGAGTTGCTAAAGATTTTGAAAGTAATGTGTTAGCTAAATAATGAGAGAAACTTGATGGATAGGAATTGATATATTTGATAAGAATAGGATACAAACTTTATCAAAATGATAAAAAATTTGCAAATATAATCAATATTGTTTAATAATAATTAATTTTTAACTTTAATATTTGATTTCAATTAAGAACATTATAATAAAAAATAACTCATGGACCCTTTATTTCAATCTTTCTTCCGCATTTGTTACAAACAAAAGATGCTTTGTTGAAAGCCGGTGAAAGTTGTTTAGGACTTCCGCAACGACAACTAAAAGTTTCCCATCCCTTACCGGTTCGGTTGTATACAAATGAATCTTGTTTTACTTGTTCATTATTTTGTATGCTATCGTTTTTTTCGTCTATTGCAATCATGCCAGACATTGCAGCTAATTCAGCGATTGGAACGTGATTTTCTCTACCACAACGAGGACAACTGATCTTATCTTTTTTGAAATTCGGTGGAAGTTTCATCTTCAAACCGCAAGCGCAGGATAAGAACATATATTTATTCACCGCTCTCATCAGATCACCAAGATCACGAGTGCTTTTTTTTGTGGACTTAGTTTGAGTAGAGGCAGCAGTAGAAGTACGTATATTAATTTTTTTTCTTTCGCGAATACCGGACGATGGAATAATATTTTGTTTTCCTTTAATGGAAGTAAAAGCATTCTGATAATCTATAAAATTTGCACCGTGAGAAATATTGCGGAGAATTCGTATTCTTTCATCCATTGGTGGATGTGTACTTGTAAGATTAGATAGTTTCATTCCTTTTGGCTTTAGCGGATTAGCTATATATAGAGCAGCTGTAGCTTTGTTGGCTGTTTTCATTTCATAATTATTTAAAGAAATTTTTTCTAAAGCGCATGCCAAACCCTCGGGATAACGAGTAAGCCTTACAGCAGACGCATCGGCAAGATACTCGCGCTTTCTGGAAATGGCAAGATATAATAATCGTGCCATTAAAGGAGCTAATATTGCCATAATGAGAGCTACGACAATCAGGATCAATTGGAGCTGTCCGCCGCCTTTAGAGCTTTTACTTCTAAATCTGCTTCCACCACCACTAAACCACATACTTCGGAGGAATACGTGAGAAAGGAAAACAATACTTCCCAATAGAACACCAGAAAAGGTCATAAATAGAACATCACGGTTTAGTATATGCGACATCTCGTGGGCGATAACTCCTTGTAGTTCATCTCTATTTAAACGCTCCAGAAGTCCAGCAGTAACAGCTATTGCACAATATTCTGGCTTTTTCCCTACAGCAAAAGCATTCGGAGCCTCTTCGGGGATTATGTAAATATCCGGCATTACAGGAAGGTTTGCAGCAAGTTTCATTTCTTCTACAACATTGAAAAGTTGTGGATGAACATTGTAAGAAACTTTTTTGGCTCTACTCATCATTAAAATAATGGAATCACCTCTGAAATAACTTATCATGGACATCAAAATCCAAATTCCAAAGGCAACAAATAGTCCTATGAATCCACCATCGTCACCTGCGTAGGCTCCTCCGATGAAGAATCCTAGAACCAATAGACAAATTCCCATTACAAAAAACAGGAACAAAGATTTACGTTTATTTGCTCGGATTAATTCCCACATATATTATTTGAATCCTCTTAAGTGTCATTCCGCACTTGATGCGGAATGACACTTTTAATAATGTTCTTAGATTCCCGCTTTCACGGGAATGACAAGAAAGAAACGTTGTCATTCCGATAAAATCATTATTGTCATTCCCAACTTAATTGGGAATCTCCCCAATTAATACATCAATATCCCAGCTTTCGCGAGGGTGACAGATGCAAGGATCAATATTTACGAAAAATTAACCTTTGGAACAGCTCTTTCTGCTTCATCCTCGATCTCAAAAAATTCGTTCTCTTTGAAATTGAACATTCCAGCTATAACATTGGATGGGAACATTTGGATCTTGTTATTAAAAAACAATACTTGGTCGTTGTAGCTCTGACGGGCAAAGGCTATTTTATTCTCTGTTGAAGTAAGCTCTTCCTGAACTGCAAGAAAATTGCTATTTGCTTTCAGATCAGGATAGTTTTCCACAACCAAAAAGAATTTACTCATTGCACCGTTTAGTTCACTTTCCGCTTTGGCTTTATCACCAACAGAACCTGCACCCATCGCCTTACTTCGAGCTTCTGTAATACCTTTGAGTGTATCCTGTTCGTGCTTCATATAACCTTTAGCAGTCTCCACAAGATTTGGGATCAGATCATGTCGTCTTTTTAGTTGAACGTCTATTTGAGACCATGCATTTTTAACCTGATTACGCAATCGAATCAAACCATTGTATATTCCAATTAAACTTAAGACGATGATCATTAAAATTGCAATTGCTACTATAAAACCAACCATTTTTCCTCCTACTCCTTTATTTTTTTTCCTAACATATCATTTAATAATGTTAAAACTTTATTTTTATTATCCAATTTTCTCATACCTAGAATATCTTCCAATTCACCTGAATCAAACCATATACCATGATTATATTTGCATTTATCTATTCTGACTTTTCGATTGCCGATAACTAATATTTTTTCCATTTTTTTATTACATATCGGGCATTTATGTGTTTTTTCTTTTGTTATATCATCGCTAGTAAAAGAATTTAAAAATTCTACCGTTTCCGTGCTACTTCCCAGAAGTAATTCCAGCTCTCCGGCATCCAACCAGATACCCTTACAGCTTAAACAATAATCTATTTCAACCTCATTAAGCTCCAATACGATCATAGGTTCATTTTTGCAAACTGGACAATCCAAAATTACCTCCATTAATAATTTATTCTAAATAATTTAATTAGAACTGTCTGTCAACTTATCTTGATAATCCGAATGAGAGATTAATAAAAATCCGATAAGCAACATTAAAAACAAAATTTCCAGAAATTTGAATTAATAAAACAATAGTGAATTATTCCTGCTTCTTTATTGCATTGGTTGGGCAGCCTTTATAGTCTCCATTGCCAATTTCACAAATTGCACAGTCGATACATTTATCAGCATCGATAATCGCACGTCCGTGAACCATTGAGATTGCGTTGGTTGGACACACACTTACACATAGCTGACATCCGATACACATTTTAGGATTTACATGAAAATGCCCAATTTGTTTCTCTTCCTGCCATAATGGATTTCCTGTAACATCTCTCAACTCAACTATGGAATTCTCCGTATGAATGCGGTAAACATTGATCACTTCGTTAATAATTACACCTTCAGTCTTGAATTGTTCTTTAGATGTAAGTATGATATTATTTTCTTTTAAGAATTCTTCGGGAGCTAAATTTAATTGGAAGAAATCTCCATCGGAGATGATAAACCATTCACCGCCCATTTTTTTAAGTTTTCCTTCAAATATTTCAAGATCTGATTTATCTGTAGAAAATAAATTAAAAAAACTTAATATTACAATAATAATAGCTAAATATAGGATTAAACTTTTTCTCATGAATGTATTTTAATTACAATTACAACCACATCCGCAGTCTGAGTCATTGTAATAACGGCAAATATATGTTGCTTCTCCTTCTGTTTTCACTTGAAATTTTTTATTGGCTTTAACAATGAATGAATCATATTTTCCATACTCTTTCCAGCTGTCACAATCGGGTAATTTTACAATTAATTTTCCGCTGATGACTGTCATAACTTCCATTTTAGAAGTTCCAAATTCATATTCACCTTTTGCCATAACACCTATTGTTGCATCACTCTCGCTATCTTTAAAAGCTATAGATTTTACATTTCCATTAAAATATTCATTTGTTTTGAACATTAATTTTCCTCTATTCTGTTGTATTATTTCTTTTATAAATTTCTCTTTCTTCGAGTTGCAGTCTCAATAATTGACTACGCTGAAAAGCCTCCAACCTGCGATCAGATAAAGGGAATTCAGTTATTAATAGTTCATAATAGTAAATTGATTTACTAATATCAGCCTCTTCATATAAAACACTTTCGTATGTCTTCCCTAATTTAAAGATTGCGTCATCTCTTTGGTCTTCTCTGTATTTAACATCATTATAAACTTCCAAGTAAATCCTAATACCCAACTGATAATCACCAAGTTTTATAAGATTATCTGCATATACGAGTTTTGCATTAGCATTCTTTTGTTTTTTTATATAATCTTCTTCTTCATCGCCGATCTGGAACTCTTCTAGACCCGCTGCAGATTTAGGAATTTCCTGTTTCTCAAAATCTTTAACTAGTTTGTGCTCTGCACATGAGAAAAGTACAAAACAACAAATGAATATTATTAATAATTTCATTAATAAACCTCAAAACCAAAAAACATAAAATATAATTCTCTGTAAATAAAAAATATTTTATTAATTACTAAAAAGATAGATTTTCTAAATTATCAAGTGTAATTCAAATTTTTTATTTTACAAATAATTCTGTAAAATAATATTCTTGAAAATCACATATTGGTCGAAAACCAACTTTTTGATAAATACTGTTAGAAGTAGGATTAGAGAGATCTGTGAAAAGAGTGCAGAATTTCCATCCTTCATTAAGTAATTTCTGGCAAAGATGAGCTACTAATGCAGTAGCATAACCTTTTTGGCGGAATTGCATTGGAGTATAAACCAGATTAATGCTGATTCCATTTATGGTTGGTCTAGCTTTGGATGCTAAAGAAACAGGTTCGCCATCTTCCCAGATCACAATATCCTCATTATCTATCTTCTTCTTTGCAAAATCTCTAAAATCGGTCATTGGATCATCAGGTACAGCTTCAATATGGAATTCCTGCATCCATTTGCAAATCAGTTCAAGGTCTTCTTGCGTTCCTAATCTCATTCCACCGAATTGGGTTCTGGGAAATGTGACTTTATCTAATTTGTAAATTCTTTCAGACATACCGGTTCGAAATGGCTGTCCTGTTTTATCCTGCCAGATTTCAACCAATTGTAAAGCATGATGTGATAAACATAGAGCACCGCTCATTTCCAGTTTTGAATGTAAAATATCATCAATTAAAAGTTCCATCTCATTTTTACATTGTTCTGCTTTTCCCCAGAAGAGAAGCTTGAAAGGAGGTGTGCAAATAGAAATTGCCCGAATATCATTTCCCTGAGAGATCACTGCTAAGTATTTTTCCTGATATTTTTCGGGATTTGATTTAATATGTAAACTTACTCCCAGGATCAGGTTATTCTCAACCTCATTTTCTAAAAGTATTGGTTTTGTAGTTTGCAGGAATTTATTAATATCATCGAATCTTTTGAGTTCCATCATAATTGACTTTCTATTTCTATTTCGGTATAACTTTCTGGGTTAATTGAAAGTTTAGCCACCACTCATTAGGTGGATAACCTTCACATCAGCACCAGGAGATACAATTGTAGACTCATATTCATTTTTCTTAACCAGTTTGCCGTCTACTTTTATAATCAGCATCCTAAATGTGTAATTCATTCTTTGCAGAATTACATTAATATTCATATTTTCTTCCCAATCAATTATAATATCATTTACAGTTATTGTTTTCATAATTTCCTTTTTTCTATTTAGCAACGAACAAAACGAACAAAAGACTTAACAACAGAATTCATAGAGAGCACAGAGTAAATCTAATGTTCCCTCTCCTTGCAGGAGAGGGTTAGGGTGAGGTTTCCTTCATCAGCATTTATCCGTGTTCATCTGTGGTTAGAGTTTTTCATCCAGTAACAATTCCAGAACAAGGTTCGCCTGCATGTTGGCCACAATTCCCACGCGGGGAGCCATAGGGGAGATGCCAGCTTGCAGATTTGTTTGCTCATCTCCACAAATGTAGAGATTATCAATTATTCTAGTATGAAGAAGTTCATTTTTTCCCCAGCTTGCCAATCCGGAAGCTGCAATGATAGGTTTATTTGGAAAGTTAGTAAGCCAGGTTTCGATAAGCATTGTTTTCATTTCAGCTTTATCAAAGGCTTCTATCATGATATCCACATCTTTGTAGATGAAAGGGATATTCTCCTCGTTCAATTTGATCTCATGTACTTGATATTTGGTAAACGTACTGATCTTATTCAGGTTTTCCAACAGAGCGATAACTTTAGGTATTCCGATCTGATCTGTAAAGAATTGCTGTCTGTTCAGGTTGGAAGGCTCTATTTTATCAAAATCTGCAACGATTAGTTTTCCAATGCCTGCTCGTGTGAGAGAAATAGCAATATTGGAACCAAGCCCACCCGCACCGGCAATTCCAATTACTGACTTTTGTAAAATTGAAATTATGTTTGGATCGTGTGCTGAAAAAAATTCTTTTTTATTCATAAGCTAAGAAAGGGGCTATTAACCCCTCTCAGGTATTTTCGATTCATTATTGCAGAGATTCAACTATCTCAAGAACTTCCGGTAAGTCCATTCCGATATCTTTCAAATGTGTAATTTTTGGAACACCATTCTTGGTCCAACCTCGACGCTTATATACAGCGTCCAAAAGCTGCTCATACATATCTTCTTTGTATTCTCGTAAGATTGCAACTTTTTCTACTGTTGATTTTCCTTCCGGATTTACTTTGATGTTTTCCAGTAATTGTTTATCATATCTTTCGATGCGTGATTCATACTCTTCCACCGTTACAGGACCTGCAGCACGATATGGTTGAGCATCGTGTTTTCTAAGGCCATATCCACGTCTAATATTGAACGTTCTCTGGAAATTATAAACTCGCTCAGATTGTCTTATCATTTCTGCTTTATCGATGTTCAAACCAGTAACAGCATTGAAAATAGTTACATAGTTTTGAACATGTTCGGGTACTTTTCCTGGCTCATCGGTTTCGGCGTTATTTGCCGGTTCCACATCATTCCATGGGAGTTTGCACAAGCCCATCAAACCAAACCAGGTTCTGAACATCGGGAAATAATGAAGTGCTTCAGCTTTATCTTCGAATGTTGGGATCTGTTTATTTACCATATCCATAAAAATAAGCCATGCTTCATCATGTTGAGGACCTTTATTAGTCATTGCATAACCACCTTGCTGAGCCAAAGATTCTTTAGAAACGTATTGAGAATACTCAAGTCCTTTATTTTCCATTCCAATATCATTTAAGAAGTTGATGTCTGCACCGATCTCTTTGGCAAAATATGCTTTCATTTTTCTTATGCCCAATCCTGCGATTACACCAAAGCCTTCACCACGAGCCATTTGATGCATGAGTTCAATGGCTGCATCTGCGTTACCGAAAGTTAATTCAAGACCACCGGTAATTTCTTTGTTAATAATGCCAGCTTCATAGCATTCCATCAAGAAAGCTGTAAGTGTTCCAAATGAAATTGTATCTATTCCATAAGTATCACAATAGAAATTGGCCTCAATTATATAGTCAGCATCAAAGATTCCACAGTTAGATCCAACACCTCCAACTGTTTCGTATTCAGGCCCATCAACTATAACTTTATCACCTTTATAAGGTCCGGTTTTTAGTTCAAAACCATCAACAGCTTTTGCACAAGCCATTGTACAACCGATCCAACAACCATCAAAAACACCTTGTGTGAATTTCGAACGCCAAACACTGGAATGAATATTCATAATATCTTTGTGAGAACCGAATCTAAAATTTTCTGTAGGAAGAAGATCATAATCATCCATGATCTCAACTAGATGAGCAGTACCTTCTTTTCTCATTCTGCACTGATCATCATCAAGTTCACGCATTTCTTTATTGAATCTGGCACCGCATTCTTTGATTGCTTCTATATCTACAACATGATTTGCATCCGGTTTGATGCTTTCAGCAATTGCAACAATAGCTTTAATTTTTTTATTTCTAAGAACGGTTCCAATTCCACCACGACCAGCTTGCTTCAAACGAACTTTCTTCCTCTTTTTATCGTAGAAACTAAAGTTAAGAACACCAATATTGCTATTTTCGGCTGCAACACCGGCCGAGACTACAGAAATAAGATTTTTCTTATTATCAGATTCAGCGTACATATCTGTAAGCTGCTCAGCAAGAATGTGACTATCAACGGCTTCTTCGGGAGCTTCCTCAATTCGGATAACACCTTCCTTACCATCAATAATTACAATAACATCCTTTTCTGCTTTTCCTTGAATTTCCAAAGCATCAAATCCGGCATATTTCAGGAAAGGTCCGAAATACCCACCCACATTACTATCAATTACAATATCTGTGAGCGGAGAAAGTGAGACGACAAGTGATTTTCCGGCTCCGGCATATTGAGTAATACCACCGATCGGTCCGGGTGAAATTATGATTTCATTTTCAAGATCATCCCATTTGGTATCTGGTTTTGTTGCATCCCAAAGCAATTTTAAACCAAATCCCTTTCCACCAACGAATTTATCCTTCATGAGCTGTGTAACGGGTTTTTCCTTGATCTCGTTGTTACTTAAATTCACATACAGTGTTCTGTTCGTATAACCTTTTTCGATCTCTCCTAATTCATAAGAGTAATCTTTTAATAATTTGTGCTTTGACTTCATCTCACTTATGTTCATTATCAAAACTCCTTTTATTTTATTTAAATTTTATTAATATTAATTCGAAGATTTAAAGGAATAATCTAATGTCAAGCTGTTTTTGGTAAGGACTTTCCACATTGAAATTATGATAATTTAATGGAATAATTTGCTTGACCTTGATAGGTTTAAAAACTTATTTGCAAGTTGATATTAATTAGTTAAATAGGAGTATAAAATGCGTGTGATCGATCTTAATGAGCAAGTTGAATTAATTGTGAAATTCATAAAAAGTCAACTAACATCTGCTGGATTTTCTAAACTCATTGTTGGTTTGTCAGGTGGTATTGATTCATCTGTTACAGCAGCATTATGCGTAAAAGCTGTGGGAATGGAAAATGTTTTCGGCGTAATGCTGCCTTATCATAAGAGTCATCCCGATAGTTTGAATGATGCGCTTGAGGTAGCTAACATATTGGGTATCAAACATGAACTGGTTGACATTTCTCCAATGGTTGATAGCTATTTCAATAAATATGAACAAGATGCAAATACTCTTCGTAAAGGGAACCGGATGGCACGAGAGAGGATGTGTGTGCTTTATGATCTTTCTGCCAAATACAAAACTTTGATTGCAGGAACAGGAAATCTATCGGAATTAATGGTAGGGTATTGCACTCAATACGGTGACAGTGCTTGCGCTTTTGAACCTCTTGGGCATCTTTATAAAACAGAAGTTTACAAAATGGCTGAAATATTGGGTTTACCGAAAAGTGTGATCACAAAAAAGCCTACAGCAGATCTTTGGGAAGGACAGACCGATGAAAATGAAATGGGAATTACTTATGCAGAACTTGATGAAATATTATACCAGATGCTTGATTTGAAAAAAGAAGAGAAAGAACTGACCTCAAACTTTTCAAAAGAGAAGATAGATAAAGTTAGGAGAATGATCCAATCATCTGAATTCAAAAGAAATATGCCACCGACACCTGAAATGATTTAAGGAGAAATGATTTGAAAATCTTCAAAAAGAAAAAATGCAAGATATGTAAGACAAAAACAGGAACAAGATTCTGCATGAGAAAAGGAATTAATATTTGCTGGGAAGATTGTAATATCTTGAGGATTGACGAAAAATGTCCAGGTGAATGCGAATATCATTTGCAAAGTTCAGAAATTATGCAATTAAAAGGAAAATCAGATTCGCAAATGGAATACATTGATCTGCTTAAAAAACAGATGGCTTTTTGGATTACAAAGCCACAAAAAATATTCGATGATCAACTACCAATTACAATGGCAGAATCAGAGGAAGGAAAGAAGAAATTAACAGAATTTTTAAATCAATATAAGATAAATCCTATCGTGCCGTTATATTATTTAAAAGAAAGACTTTCACTTGATGATCTTAAGGTAGATTCTAGCTTGATAACATATGAAGATCATGCTCTGGAATTCATGCAGCATCTTTACACAAATGAGTGGGGGAAAGTAACATCATTTATGAGTAATAATGAGTATTGGAAATTGCATGATCTGAATGATAAATTTGTAACTAGAATTGCAACAAATAAAGTAATTAAAAAGATTAGCAGTTTTGATCTGATATCATCTGCATTAACTAAAGAAAAAGACCAAGCTCTTGTGTATTTTGATATCAATAATAAATACGATCTTACGATCAATCTGCATTTAATTAATAATTGCTGGAAGGTTCAATCAATAATTATTGGAAAACCGGAATTATTTAATAGCGAAAATGAGGCAATACAACAAGTTGCAGTTTTACTTTCTAAGAATGAGACTACAAAAGCTTCTGAATTGCTCAGCAAATATTCCAATATTTACATCTCTTCCTCCGATTTTGAATATTATTGGGGATTATATTACACATTCACTAAAAACCAGAAGAAAGCTGAGCATCACTTCTTGCAGGCAATGATCTTAGATCCCACATTTGTAGAAGCGAAATACAATTATGCATTTATTCAGCATTCAAACCAAAGAGTTATAATTGCTAAAAAACTATATTATGAAATATTGAAAGAAACTCCCAATGAACCAAAAACATTGAATAATCTTGCTTCTATAATGATTGACGAGAAGAACTATGATGAAGCTGAAAAGTTGCTTAAAAAGTGTATTAAGAACAATTCGGAGTTTGAGATAGCTCAGCAGAATTTAGACAGACTAGAAAAGTTAATGAAATAAATTTAAACGGAACATTGTAGAATAAATTGGGGAATTAATGAAAGAAGCCGGCATGGATCTCACTAGCGGTGACATTTATAAAAACATGATGAAATTAGCATTACCAATAATGCTATCAAATTTCATGATGACCTTTTATAATCTTACCGATGCATTCTGGTTAGGTAAGTTAGGTGAGAATGCCATGAATGCGGTTTCTGTAGCGGGTCTAACCTTCCCATTAATTTTCTTTCTCTCTTCATTTGGAATCGGATTTGTAGTTGCAGGAACTGCGCTCATATCACAATTCAAAGGTGCCGGTACTCCGGAGATGATGAAAAAAGTAGTAGGTCAGTTTGTGCTGATCCTCATTGCGTTTTCGATTGTTTTTTTAACATTCAGTTTTTTATTTCTTGATAGCATTTTAAGTTTACTTCACGTTCCACAAGAGATATTTGAAGTTTCTAAAGAATTCATATCCTACATTCTGGTGGGAGTCTTATTTATGTTCATATTCCTAACATATCAGAGCTTTGCACATGGTTTGGGGGATACGATCTCTCCAATGAAGATCCAGATAA
>JAGLPW010000009.1 GCA_023137125.1 Candidatus Cloacimonadota bacterium
CCTGCCAATACAGAGTTATATCCTGCAGTTTGTAAGATATGATGGATAAGACTTACTGTTGTGCTTTTACCATTGGAACCTGTTATTGCAATTATCTTGCTGTGTGGATGCTTTATTCTAAAGCTGAATTCTATCTCACTTATGATCTCAATATTTTGTTTTTCAGCTTCCTTAAAAATTGGTATGTTTCCTGGAATTCCAGGACTTAATATCAGCACTTCATTATTAAGGAGTTTTTCTGTATGTCCCCCAAATTCACATTGAAATGAATCTTTAATTCTTTTAGAATTGGTTATCTCGCTTTCAGCCCTTTTCTCGCTGATAAATGCAATTCCACCAAGCTCTTTGATCTTTACAGCTGCGGAAAATCCGCTTCTTGCCATTCCAAGAATTCCAAATTTCCTATTTATTACTTTCATTTCCTACCTGAGTTTTAAAGTTGCAAGAGCAACACCTACAAGAAGTGCAGCTACTATCCAGAACCTGATCACGATCTTTTCTTCTGAAATGCCTTTTAATTCGTAATGATGATGAATTGGAGCACAAAGAAAGACTCTTTTCCCGGTGCCTGTTTTAATTCTTGTATATTTAAAGTAATAACGTTGAATAATTGTAGAAAGAGCTTCAATTACAAATACACCACCAACAATTGCAAAGAATATCTCTTCTCTAAGCAGCACAGCAAGAACGGCTAACATTCCACCCAAAGAAAGTGAGCCTGTATCTCCAAGTATTATCTGGGCGGGTTTTACATTATACCACAAAAATCCTAGCATTGTTCCAATAAGAGCGGCAATAAATACTGTAAGCTCCCCAGCATTCTGAATAAAATCTAAGTTTAAATATCCTGCTAAAACAAAGTTACCCTTAATGTAAGCCATTATGCCAAGTCCCAGAGCAGCTATAGCAACTGTTCCACCGGCCAAACCGTCTAATCCATCTGTTAAATTTACCGCATTTGAAGTAGCTGTGACCATAAAAACAACAAATGGAATGAAAAGGAGTTTCAATTGAATTGAACTACCTTTGAGAAATGGTAAGTTTATTTTCGTGATAATATCCGGGTTTTGAGCACCGTAATATAAAGCAAACCCGATAAGCAAGCCTAGCGTGATCTGAGCAAGTAGTTTATATTTTGCAATCAATCCTTTTTTTGCATATAAAAAATTCTTGAGGTAGTCATCAAGAAAACCGGTTGCACCTAACCAGATAGTAGTAATTATCATGATAAGTACGTAGCTATTTACGAGATTATTCCATAATAATACAGATAGCAAAATACTGCATATTACTATAAGACCACCCATTGTAGGTGTTCCTTCTTTTTCTTTATGTGAAATTGGAACGTACTCATTAATACTTTCAACAGCTTGGTGTTTCTTTAACATTTTAATAAACTTGGGTCCTAACAATATCGAGAAAAATATTGCGGTTATAAAAGCTGCGATAGATCGGAAAGTAACATACTGAAATACTCTAAATAAGTTGTATCCGAACAATTCCGTATTGGCTAAAGGGGCAAAAAGGTGATAAAACATTTTTTAAATCCTTCCTATTATTTTTTCTAATTTAATTCCATGAGAAGCTTTTATCAGGACAACTGCATTTTGTGGAAATTTCTCCAGTATTCCTGATAACAATAATTTATCGACATCTTCAAAATGTGCATCAGCACTGAACGCACGTGATATATTTCCAACAGATATCAACTGTTTATAATTCATCTCTTTAAGCACGATCAACATATTTTTGTGCAATTCTTTTGTCAATTTCCCAAGCTCCAGCATATCTCCTAAGATTGCATAATGAGGTTTTCCCTTTTCGTATTCATTCCAGAATTCAATTGCTGCTTTCATAGAATCCGGGTTAGCATTATAACAATCTACCAGAAGCGTTTTCCCATTTTGTTTGATGATCTCCATTCTTTGAGAAATTTGAAGTGGTTTATTCAATCCGGTTTGGATCACTCTTTTGCTGATCTGCAATTGTAAAGAAATGGCAATTGCGATTCCGGCATTTAGAGAGTAGTCTTTAAATGGGGTTGGAATAAAAAACTCCGTCTCATTTACATTGAATTTGGTAATATCCTTTTCTGTGTGAATATCAGTAAATCTGAAATCAGAATCTGGGGAAGAGCCAAAGGAAATTCCTGAAAATTTCTTAAATCTATCATCATCTGCAGGAAAGAATTTTTCTTTAAGATCGTATTGGAAAAGTGCTGTTTTCTCTTTGAATACGCCCAATTCATCTTTTAAGAATTCAAGGTGTGAAGCTCCAATAGAAATGATAACACCAATATCCGGTTTTGTGATCTCGGTTAACTTCTCAATTTCCCCAAATTGATTTGTTCCAAGTTCTAAAACTGAATATTTGTATCTGGGATCTAGTCGGAAGATCGTTTTAGGAACACCAACAAGATTATTTTCATTCCCGAAAGTTTTATGTGTTAGAGCAATTTCAGATAGGATATTATAAAGATATTCTTTCATCGTAGTTTTACCAAAGCTTCCGGTTAAAGCAATTGTGGTCAGATCGAACTGACTTTTATAGATCTTTGCCAAAAGTGCATAAGCTTCTAATGTGTCTTTTACACGAATGATATTTGCAGAGCTGCTTTGGTAATCCATACTTACAACTGCCCAGCAATTTTTCTTTTTTAGTATTTTCTCAACATAATCATGACCATCGAAATTTTCTCCCTTCAAAGCAAAGAACAGGGAATTCTCGTTTATAGAACGTGAATCGGTAGAAATATTTTCAATTAGAGGATGATCATTGATCACAAGATTGTGTTGAAAGATAAGTTCAAGCTGAAGAGGATCTATTGGTAATGAAAGAAAATTATTGAAATCATACGAATGCAGAAGTGCATTTTCTGCTTCTTTAATGTCATCGAAGTCAAATCTTTTTCCATTGATCTCTTGATATTTCTCATGACCTTTTCCGGCAATAAGCACGATATCATTTTCTTTTGCAAAATTTATTGCAGTTTGAATGGCTCTTTTTCTATCACGGATTATCCAGAATGGGATATCTTCATCGGCATCTCTAATTATGTCGCGAATGATCTCTGCAGGTTCCTCATCACGCGGATTATCATTTGTAATTATTATTCTATCAGCATATTTAGCCGCTTCCAGCATTTTAGGTCTTTTAGTTTTATCCCTGCTGCCTCCAGCTCCAAATACGCAGATAATTTTTTCTTTTTTGATCTCATTAAGAGTTTTAAGTACATTATTCAAAGCATCGGGAGTGTGAGCATAATCGATGTAAATTCCGATATTGCGGTCATTTATAACTTGCTGTAATCTGCCTTGAATGCAGCTGATCTTATTTATAGATTCAATAATCTGTGTAGAACTTGATTTTCCTAATAGATCTAGTGCTACAGAAAATGCGGTTGCAGTATTGAAAATATTGTATTTGCCTATTAAATTTGTTTTAAGTTGGAATTCTTTACCTTTGAAGCTTAGTTTGAAGTTTGAACCGGAAATACTGTAATCATGTTCTCCAATACAAACTTCACCTTCTTTAAAAGAAATCCCATATTTGATGAATGAATATTTATTGTATAATCTCTCTCCGTGTTCATCATCAATATTTATAAAAGCCCTATCAACATTTTCAAATAGCTTAAATTTTGTTTTTGCATATTCATTTAAAGTTATATGAAAATCAAGATGATCTTGAGTGAGATTTGTGAAAACTGCACTATGAAAATTTATTGCGAATGTTCTATCTAACGATAAAGCGTGCGATGAAACCTCCATGATCACAAATTCCACATTTTCATCGATCATTTTGCAGAAGATAGTATTTAGATCTATGATATCCGGAGTGGTTCTTTCAGATGTATTTGTAACACCATTTATTGAGTAGCCCAGGGTTCCAATAAGACCAACTTTATTGCCATTATCAATGAGAATATGCTCGATGATACTGCCAATAGTTGTTTTCCCATTTGTACCGGTTATTCCAATTATCTTCAACTTCTTGGAAGGATCATCATAAAATAGTGTTGCTAATAAAGCTGTAGCTTTTCGTGCATTTAATACAACTATCTGGGGAATATCAATTTCAAGTTCTCTTTCAACTATAAGTAGCTTTGCACCATTATCAACAGCTTTTTGAGCATAATCGTGTCCATCAACAATGAAACCGAAAATGCAAACAAAAACATAACCTTTCTTTATATTTCTGGAATCAGTTTGAACTCCGGAATATGTACTAATTGGATTAGTATTAATGCGCTCGATGAGAAGCTCATGTTTTTGCAATATCGTCGTGATCTCAGAAGTTGAGATCATTTTGCCGTTACAGTACATATATCTCCAAATTTAATATTAGATCCCGGTTTTATTGACTGGGCTGAGATGATACCATTACCACGGATCACCAGCTTTACACTGCTTCTATTTGATATGGCAATTGCCTTTCTTAAGGACAATCCTACAAGATCTGGCATTGCATATGCATCAACATTCAATTGCTCTGCATCCTGTTTATTGTCAAGATTAAGGATGATCTTCTCGTTTTTATCAAATGATGTATTTGGTTTGGGGTATTGATCCATTATTTTTCCAGTTTTATTTTCACCGGTTACGATGAAATTTATTCCCTCTTTTTTTAATGTTTTAATTGCCTTTTCTAATTGCAGACCGGTAACATCAGGAGCAAAAACAAACTTCTTATTATCTTCTTTCACATTTGCAATAACATCTGTATCCGGTAGATTAACTATTTTTTTTACTACATCTCTAAAGGTGGGAACTGCAGAAAGTGAAGCATAATATGAATATGATTTGTAATCTGCTTCATCATATACAATTACCATAACATACTCCGGTTTATTTACAGGGAAGAAACCTGCAAAAATAGAGGTGTATTTTTCTTCTTCATATCCAATTTTACCACTTATCGCTTTTTCGGAAGTACCTGTCTTTCCTGCTATTGTAAGATGTTCTAATTTTGTACCGGTAGCAGTTCCATAATCTACAACACCTTTTAAGAAAACTTTTAATGTATCCAGAGATCTCTTATCAGAAATTTTCCGCATAACTTTTGGTTTATAGGATGTAATTATTTTGTTGTTTTTATCCCTTATCTCTTTTACCAGATGCGGCTGCATAACCTTTCCGCCATTAGCCAGCGAGCAATAAGCATTTGCCAACTGCAATGCACTCACAGAAATTTCCTGACCAAATGAGATAGAATGAAGCGAGAAACCCTGCCAGTCTTTCAGTTTCCTGAATATACCGGTTGCTTCACCCGAAATATTGGATCCTGTCTTGTGCCCGAATCCCATTGCGATCATGCGCTCATAAAGAACCTTACTGCCAATTTTCTCAACTATCCGGCTAATTCCAACATTACTAGAATAAGCAATAATATCCTTAAAACTGAGGGTTCTATATTTATGATCATCTTTAATGACCCGTTCTTCTTGTTCGTATTCCAGGTGATAATCTGTACAATCTATTATATCCGATGGCTCATAAATATCTTTTTCTAAAGCTAGAAGAGCTGTTATTGGTTTTAAAGTGGAACCCGGCTCAAACATGAAAGATGCAGCGATATTCGTAGCAGAACGGAGCTCTTTT
Source organism: Candidatus Cloacimonadota bacterium (assembly GCA_023137125.1). Lineage (GTDB taxonomy): Bacteria > Cloacimonadota > Cloacimonadia > Cloacimonadales > TCS61 > Tenebribacter. The sequence continues at coordinate 5,601 of JAGLPW010000009.1, forward strand.
GCAGATCTTCTTTTATGATCTTTACTAAGACCAGCCATTGCCAATATCTCACCTGTAAAGGGTTCCATCACAATACCAATTGCATTCTTAGCTTTATATTCTTTGAGACCAAGTATCAGCTTCTCTTCCAAGATCTCTTGAATTTCCATATCAATTGTGAGATAAATAGATTTACCTCTTTTAGCTGCTTTTTCTTTGAGGAAAAGAAGCGGGATTATCCTATTATTGGCATCGTAGATAGTTTCTCTCCAACCTACCTCTCCACAAAGCTGTTTATTATACGTTGCTTCAATTCCATTTTTTCCAATAGTAGTATAGATAGAGTTATCCGAATTTCCCCGTTTACTATCATCTATAATTCCTAAGAAATTGGCACCAAGTTTATCGTGAGGATATGTACGTTTAATATTACTGAATGTGGCAACAAGACCCTTTATATTCTCTTTTATAAATTCCCGTTTAATAAGATGAAGCTGATTTTCTGAAATATCAGTTGTGAGATATACACTGGAATAATGTGGTTCTTTATTTAACCGTTTCAGCAGAAATTTTTTCTTGGCTACGCTATTTTCTGAAATTATATTAGCAATTTTCTTAAATACTTCTTTAGAGGGTATCTCAGATCCTCTTTTGCAATCATCAATTATGGCTCGTCTGTCTACATCAAGCTGATAATATTTTACAGAGCTAACCAAAAGCTTTCCTTCACGATCATAAATATTACCACGGTTTGGTATCAAGATCTCTTTAGATGGATTTTGCCTTATCTGCACAGTTGCCTTTAGTTTATGAGCATCTAATATTTGAATTGAAAATAGATAACCTATCCAGATAAGGATTAGGATAATGTTGAAACCTATGAAATATTTTATTCTTGTATTCATAAAAAATGCTCATTCGTTTGAATGAGCAATAACATCACCTGGTGAGTGCTTCGGCTGAGGGGACAATGTAATCTATCAGGCGGAAAGTCTCTTTCTTATTGTTGAATTTAATATTGTGCACATTCTCATTGTCGGTAGGGAAGAACATATCCAGATTTTGTGAGGCAAGTCTTTGTATACGCTCGCGGGAACTTAGTTTACTGTTGAGGGTAATAAGATCTAAATTATTAACCTTTTGGGCTTGATAAAGCTCTCGGGCTGCATCAAGTTCACGTCCGTAAACTATGATCATGTGTTTATTACTATAATGACAAAATATTGAGACTAAAATTAAAACAGCAATAACAATTACTTTCCAGTTCATAAAACCTCCCTCTTTTGGGCTATTCTAAGTTTCGCGCTTCTGGCACGCGGATTATTTTCTATCTCCTGCGCTGTTGGAACGATCGGTTTTTTTGATAATATTCTAAGTGTTGCTTTTTTATCACAAACACATAATGGAAACTCAGGTGGACAGATGCACGATTTTGCTTCATATTTGAAGATGTTCTTAACAATTCTGTCTTCTAGACTATGATAAGAGATAACTACAATTCTACCACCGGGATTCAAAATTTTAATAGAGTCATTCAGTGCTGTTTCCAGAACTTCCATCTCTTTATTGATGTAGATCCGCAAAGCCTGGAAGATCCTCGCTTTAGCTTTAATGCTCTTATGGGAAATTATGCAATTCTCAATTATATTAGATAACTGCAAGGTGGTTTCTATCTCTTCTTTATCTCTTTCTAAAACAATGCTTCTGGCAATTCTGGCAGCTTCTTTTTCTTCACCATATTTGCGGAATATTCTGGCGAGTTCTTCAAAAGAATAAGTATTAACCACTTCGGCTGCGGTAAGCTGAGAGTCCTGATCCATCCTCATATTCAATTTTCCATCACCGCTAAAGCTAAATCCTCGGGCAGGATCATTTATCTGATGAGATGAAACACCAAGATCAAAAAGTATACCATCAACCTTTTTTATTCTCTCAAGGGCAAGACCGGTTCTTATATTGGCAAAATTCTCTTTGATCATAATAAATTTTTCAGGATATTTTTCTTTCAAGACTTTACTTTGTTTAATTGAATCGGGATCCTGATCAAAAGCGAATAATTGTATATCTTTTCCACTTTCTAATATTGCGCGGGAATGCCCACCACCACCAAAGGTTGCATCTACATAAATTTTGTCATCCTGCAGATCCAAAGCTTGTAGACATTCAGCTAATAATACCGGAACGTGGTACTGAGTCATTATTGATAATCCATAGAATTAAATTGTTTCCTGTGCTCTTCCAAACGTTTCTGACGGAATTGCTCGTAATTCTGCGGACTCCAAACAGAAATGTAATTTCCGGATCCTTTGATGATCACTTTATCTTTGATATTGGCGATCTCCAAAAGCTCAGTACCAATTTTTATCCTGCCGTTCTTCTCCATCTTCTGCTCGGAAGAAGCAAATGTTCGCAAATTAGAAAGCAGTTGTTTATCGCGGTCGGTACCGTTTTTCAGGATCTCTATCTTATCATTCCAGTTATCCAGTGGATAGATAGCGATATCTGTATTTGGTCCTAATGTGATTACAACAGTTTGCTTTGCCTGTGTGCTGAATTTCTTCTTGAAAGCGGCAGGAATTGTGATCCATTTAAGTTTGTTAACCGAGTTCTTAAATGTGCCTAAGAATTCACCCGACATCACAACCTCCTTAATCGTTTGAGTAAAAATGAGAATCTTTGAGAACTTCTGGGTCAAACGTGAGACGAATCTGGGGAAAGTCAAGTTTTTTCTGAGCTTATATGAGTTTTTATTATATTTATTTATATATATTTATCAGTTTTCAACTGGTTTGTTATCAGTTTTCACATGGTTTGTCATTTTCTGTCAGATGGTTTGTCATTTTTGGGTGGCAGCAGTTTGTCATATTTCAATTTTCAGCTCGAGCTCCGGGAGTGTTTTCAAAACAAAAAGTGGCAGCAGTTTGTCATTTTATGACAAACCCGTGCCACAATTCTTTTCAATTAATCGTACAATAAATAATGTTTATTATTAAATTATAATTAAAATTAGAAAAAGATTGACATTTTCTCATCAAGAATAATATTTAATATAAATTATCAACTATGAAAATTAGATTATCAAATATTTTTAACGCACAAAATGGAGTAATTTAATGAGAATTAAATTTATTTTTGTCTTAATACTGCTAATCTCTATTAAATATATTTATTCTGCAGAATACACTATTCCCCGAGCGGCATCCTCTGTATATGCAGAAGATATAGACTTAGATGGAGATAAGGATATTATTGTTGGACACAATACTTTATGGGAATATACTAATCCAAGTATTTCAATATTAACAAATGACGGGAATGGAAATTTCACTATTTCAGACACATCTATAGTCTTTTGTGGAGATCAACAAGACATCTTTGCAAAAAGGCTTAACGATGATGATTATCCAGATTTAATAACGTTTATGGCTGATTTCTCAACTGGTGAAGCAGAAAGGTACATTCGTATATTTTATAATGAATATGGTATATTTGAAAGTTTTTCTGATTATCCCCTTTTATATAGTGAACCAGTTTATCTGAAAACTTATGGTGATATTGATGATGACGACGACCTAGATATTATTGTTGCAGCCAATTTAGGTCAACGTTGGGGCTGGTTGTCAAATAATGGGAACGGTGAATTTTCTGAACCTTCATATGTTAATGTAACTTACCATCCAGGTGGTTTGGCATGTGGTGATTTGAATAATAATGGCAGAGATGATATTGTTGTTTGCGGAACGAGTTTGGAAGTATATTTAAGTATACAATCAGGATTTGAATATGTACTTATTGAAGAAGGCATCCATTATGCTAATGATGTTGAAATAGCTGATATTGATAATGATGGATATGAAGATTTAATTGTATCGGAATATGGTAGTCCTACCAGTCCTCACTTTTTAAGTATTTATTATAATGATGGAAATTGTAATTTCAACTTAGGATATCATGAAGAAATAAGTTATGGCATAAGTGATATGACTTTAGTAGACTTAAATAATGATAATAATATAGATATCATTTATTCAAAATGGGGTATTTATATATATATCCGATTAAATGTAAATGGAACTTTTGCTGAAGAACAATACTATCCAACTAATCTTAATGCGCCTTATTTTAATATTCGTTCCTGTTATTCTACTGATCTTGATGGAAACGGATGGAATGATATTATTACAGTACAATGGTGCAATATACCCTTAGAAGGGAATTTACACATTTTATTCAACAATGAAGAAGGTGATTTTGTTGAGGAACCACAGGTCTCTGCAGAGAATTACGAGTTACAAATTTCAAATTACGAATTACAAAATCATCCTAATCCCTTCAATCCAGTAACAACTATCAGTTACAATTTTCCTGCCAATATCGTAAATCCGGTTATAGAAATCTTTAATATCAAAGGAGAAACGATTAGAAAATTTAACTGTCAAAATCAAATCCCCATTATTTGGGACGGAACCGATAACAGTCGCAATCAAGTAGCATCAGGTGTATATTTGTATCGAATAAAATCTGATGAAGGTGTGTTAATTTCGAAAAAAATGTTATTATTGAAATAATTTTCGCTTCTGCTGTTTATGTGACGGATCAATTATTTCAATTTGTTGATATGAAAATGGAGGAAATGAGAGCCGTTAAAAACCTGCCTTGCGTGGTTAAGGTCAAATAACAATTACCCATCTCCTCAAAACAAATTTATTATTTTGTCATTTGAGGTCAAGAGCATATGTTAGAGTTCTCATTTTCTCTCTCAAAAAAGGAGGAGAAAATGTTAAGCAGAAGAGTTGTTTTAATCGTTTTTTTATTAATTACGTGCAATTTTGTAAATGCAATCATCAGTCAGGAAGAGGCAAGAAATTTAGTGCTCGATCAAATACTTGTTGATGAGATAGGAAATGTAGATGTCTATGAGTTTGCAAGTGTTATTACTACTGATACTCTATTTCTTTGTAATGACAAAACAATTGAAAATCCGTATTCTTCAAATTGGATATATTTCGTCGATGATTTGTTATTTGCACTATGGGAACATCCCTGTAGGTATATATTCATAGACGAACAAACAGGAAAGAACATTATTGTTAATGAAACAATATATCCTGAAAACTTTAATGATATGGAGTTGATTTCATTTATAGAAAGACCAACAATAGAAAGTTCCCTGATCCCGAATCCTGACGCTGATATCATTCAGAGAGAGGACAATCCTAATCTATATGCAGTCATTATCAGTACTGAAATTGCACAAGCTCCTTACGCCCAGAGTTTATGGGGAAGTTCAGCATTGACTTATACTACATTAACAGAATATGGATTTATTGATGATAATATATTCCTGCATCATCAGATTGGTAATAGTATGTATGGAGCTGACTTTAATGGTGATGGAAACGATGATATTGATTATTGGGCAACTTATGATATGATAAGTAGTACATTTATGAATCTTGCTGGAGATTATGATCCTGGCAATCCACAATATAATCCCGATATTCCAGAACTTCAAGAAGATGATAAATTATTTGTCTTTGTTTATACTCACGGTCGCTATCCGAGTTGGTATTCTCAATATGCATCAATTATGATTCCAGGTTTGGAGTATAATGCAGAATTGTTTAAAAATAATGTTCAGAATATAGATTGTCAGCAAATTACTTTTTTCTTTCAGCAATGTCATAGTGGAGGATTTGTGGACATCTTGATTAATGATCCTTTAGCAGCATGTAAAAATAGAGTAGTACATGCTGCCTGTGGTCTTGATGAGTATAGTTTTTGCGAGATTTGGGAAACGGGGATTGTTATTCCTAATCAACCGTTGGAACATTACTATGCGGAAATGGCATATTATTGGAATTCAGCATTTAGAGGATTTTTCCCAGGTAGCCTAGTACATCCGTGGACACCAGGTGATGCAGTTGGTGAAGGAAATTTGACACTACATTATGATGAAAATGGTATTCTGATGCCTGAGATACATCCTGATAGAAATAATGACAATGTAATAACATTACAAGAAGCTTATTATTATACGGACTATCATGATACAACATCTCCGAGACAAATAAATTCTTATGGAGATTTAGAAGGTATATATGATCCCCATCCATTTTTTCTTGAACATTATCCGGAAGACTTACCTGTACATCCTGTTGATGAGAGTAATTATTCTTTGTTAGAACTGTATTGCTTAGAAGATTATTATGTGGGTGAGCTTACAGAATCCCAGACAATTGATGGTGATTTTCTTATTAAAGGTGATTTGATTATCGGTCCTGAAGTTACTCTTACAATTGATAATGAATCGACATTAAAAGTAGATGATGATGCATCTGTAACACTTACTGGTAAAAGTATGGTTGAAATTCTTAATGCTTCAATATTTTTACTTGAACCTGGCTCCAGTTTATTTGGTTCAGAACATACAATATGGGTGGATCCTGAAACCGGAGAAATGTATGATACTTTTGAGGAAGCATATAGCAATATACCGGAAATTGGTCCTGAACATGAAATACCTGGTGATAGAATTGTTAGTGCAGATGAAGGATTATTTCAAGCAAATGGTGAAGAGAATAATCGTATAACTATTAACTGTATTGGCGAATCTTTTTGGGATGGATTTTACTTGGGAAACGGACTTTCTCATAAAATGTATTATTGTGATATAACAAATACAAGGCGTATTTCAGTTAAAGGTACAAATGACAATACTGATGCTTGGCTTGAAATAAATCACTCTAATATAACTTATTGTGGTCAAATATATAGCCAAAATACACATTTTGTTATAAAATATTCTTTATATGCTTTTAATGAAGGTCCTATAGTGGCATCTCAATCCCAAAATAATTTTTTGCATAATCAAATTTGTTACAACGGTGGTGGGGGAATAGTCATAAACTATTCATCTGATACACCAAACAATATATTTTTTAATTACATATTTGAAAATTATGATAGGGGTATACTTCTTTATGATGTTCCTTCTGAATTATGGCATAACCACATATTTGATAATAATGGTGAAGGATTAGTTGCAATAGGTAATTCCAATTGTGCTTATTTAAATGATAATGTAATTCAGAATAATAATGATGCTGAACTATTAGCATTACATTTTTGCTTTCCAGATTTTTATTCACCTTCTCCACTTCATCATGGAAACACAATTTCTGATATAGATGGTTATGAGCCCGGAACTTCTGACCAGTATCTTCTAATGTGTGGTGGTCATGCAGGTTATCCTCATGATTTAACTGAAAACACAATAGATACTTCAGATGATAGTCGCTTCTTTCCGGATATTGATGCTTTCTTTTTTGGTTATGAAAGGCCTGCTGAAAAAGTGTTATATGATGAAGGAATAGAAAATATTATAGATGAAAACTATGATAATGCAAAACTTAATATGAAGGATATTATTGATATATATACTGATACAGAGATTGCAATTAAAGCACTACAATGGTTAACATATCTCGAGAACTTTAGTGGTCAGGACTTTGAAGCACTTAGAAATTATATTGAAGATATCGATAGTAATATTAATATTCACTTTGTAAATCCTAAAAACAAAGCTATTACCTCTACATATATGATGGAAGAGAATTATGAAATTGCAATTGAAAGATATGAGGAGGTAATTTTAAATCCACCTTCTGTACAAGATTCCATTTTTGCTTTAATTGATGAAGGCTATTGTTATCTGAAATTATTGGAGTCTGGTAATCGGGAACTGCCACAAATATGTTCGGTTAAGCCCAAATCTACAGAAGAATATTCAATGATCAAAGGAAGCTTATTATCACAATTATTTGGAGAAAACAATGAAGAAGGAATTGAGCAAAATATTCCTTCAGTTCCTGTTTTACATAATAATTTCCCAAATCCTTTCAATCCTGAAACTACAATCAAATTCTCAATACCTGAAGACAGCAAAGTTAAACTCATTGTTTACAACATTAGAGGACAAAAAGTAAAAACTCTGGTAAATGATGAATTAGAAAAAGGTATTCATGAAGTTATCTGGGCAGGGAAAAATGATAATAACAAGTCAGTTGCATCGGGAGTATACTTCTATAAATTCGATGTAAATGATAAAACGAAAGCAATTAAAAAATGCCTGATGCTCAAATAGTAACATATAGCCAGTCCGGGTATATTCTCGGACTGGTTTTGATTTAGTACAATACTCTAGGTTGCATATTTATGCTATTGTTTTGGACTTTGTGAGAATCTGTTTTCTACATACATAATCACGTAACTCTTGATTATATATAATCGTTACGTCTAATAAGCAAAACCTGTGCCACAATTTGTTTCAATTAATCGTATAATAACCGATGTTTATGAAGCCAATCAGCAACTTCTCTCATTTTAGCTATTCTAATGTTGTGTTTTATATCAGGTGTTAATCTCATGCGAACATAGATATGCTGCTTACCATGCCTTATCTTCCTAACCAATCCCCAACGTTCAAACTCTCTTAAATAACTACGAACAGATCTGATATTTACTCCAGTTGCAGATCCACAGGATGAAGCATCTAAAGGACCACTGCTATTGTAAACAAACTGCTCTACTTTATCACGCTGTTTAGTTGTATTATTATCTGTCTTAAAGCTCATTCTTTAGAACTCAGTAACGCTGTAAGTTCAACGTTACTACGAATGAGCTCTGCATGGTTGATTATTTTGATCAGATTTCTCATGTTACCTTCTGATTTATATACCATCAGATCAATATTCGTATCATTTATGTCGAACTCACTTACTTCCTTTACAGTTTTGGTCATATCTACTTTGTCATTTGGATGAAATTGAAGTGTGTATGCCCAACGATTGAAGAAATAGGGTGACACACTCTTTATGTCACTATAAGCGTTCTGCATACCAATACAGATAAAGGTTCCAATTGTATCATCAGCAATGTCCCTGATCGTATCCAGTATCCTATTATGTTTTACTGCATAATCAATTTCATCTATAATTATCACAGGTGGTTTGTCATATTCTGTGTTAATAACATCTTTCAATATCTCAAAGAGTTGAAAGGATGTTTTTCTATGTGAAACAGATTCTGCATTTCCCAGATTCTCATAGATCTTTTCGATCATTGTGATCAGAAAATCCTTTTGTCGCATTGAACTGTATAACCTCATAAAGATAAAACCGTTCTCAGCAGCAAATCTCTCTCCAAACCAGGTCTTACCAATACCCCAGATACCATATATCAGCATCAATCCTCTTTGTCGGATCACATCACGTTTACGAACACGATCAATGTACTTAAGTGCTGTGTTCACATTCTTTGTCTTTGTGTATACATTATTCATCATTCCTCCTATGATAATCCTAATGTTTTTATATCTGTATCTAATTTCTTTATTCTGCTTTTTTTGTTTTGAGTTTTAGTCTTGTTCTCTTGCTCTATCATCTTCTCATCCATTGTTTTACTCTTAACTGGGAATTCCGGTTTCTTGTTATTGAATAGATCTGATTTATCACTTTCTAGTTTGATGAACTTATGATCTACTTTCTGAAGCTTAGAAAGTGTTTTGAGTGCTTTCTGTTTAGTTTCTTTAGCTATTCTGTTTTGATATGCTATCTCTTTCTTGATCTGTCTTTCTGATAACTCCTTGTTATCGGATAGTGTGATCATAGGATGTACTTTTTGTATTGGTCTGGCTGTACAGATGAATTTACCATGAATAGTATAGACTTGAATGAAGCTGATATTATTGGGATCATATCTGAAGAACAACTTTTCCCGGATATGATCTGCAAGGTATGGGTGCCAGTAGTTTTGCTTAAGAAAAGTAATACCATTTCTCTTAACAAGTTTGAGATCATGTTTCAACATTAAAAAGTCTAGTTGTGATGCTGATACTTTACGTTCTTTTGGACATGGATGTGAGTTATATACTTCTATCGGTATTTTACCTTCTAATCCTTTGTGAGCTTTCTTATGATAGTAATTATTTACATAATAACTGATAAGAGATTGTGCTTCAGAATAGGTGAGAGCCTTATTATCTACAAGCTTTTGCATAAATGGTTCATTTCTGTTCATATGAGCTGGTTTATCAGATATGCTGGCTCCTATATAACTACCAAGAAAACGTTCGAAATTATCGTTAAAAGTTTTGAACCAACGTTCAATTATCTTTGATCTAGCATTATAAGCTCTGGCAAATACTTCCTGAATACCCAATCTTTGGAACAGGCCACCCAGTTTATCTTCCAGATCAGGCAGATTAGATCCTTTCTTACCTGTAAAGTAACATGACTTGAAAGCTCTTCCATTATCTATATAGATAACACGTGGAATACCACCATAATTAATAAAAGCATTTCGATAAGCATTAGCAATATTCTGAGTATCTTCAGTAGTTGCTATAGAACCACCAACTATCATTCTACTAGCCCAATCCATAACTGGTATAAAGACCATCCTTTTTGGTTTACCCGTTAGAGGATCAACAATACGGAAGTTAAGTGTATTACCATCAGCAATGAATACATCCCCTGGCTTTAATATGGATGAATCTCTTTCTATATACTTTATCAGATTATCCCGAAGATGTTTTTCTCCAAATCTAAGTAATTCAACTACATGTTTGTTATTACGTTCATATCTCAGTAGCCAGCGTCTAAGAGTTGATGGGGAAGATGGAGATAGCAGATTACCCAGCATTGCTTCTGTTTTAAGATTAGTGATAATACTTCCGACAGATATCTTACTTTGTCGTAGATAGAAACGTAATAGATAGTTCTCTTCTCCTTCAGTTATCATTATAGAACCGGGACCTACAGCATAACCAGGAACCAATTCCAGATAATCATAGCCACCTTTCTTGTATTTACCGACCCAACGCTGTAATGTACGTACAGAGATTACATCATCCGACTTGTGATCATGCAGTTCACGTACAATATCTCCGAATGAATAAAGCTCTAAAGTACGCTTATAAGCTTCAACTTTTGTCATTTTGGAAGATAGTTCAATTGCATATTTACACAAACGTGCTCTTAGTTGTCCAATTCGTTTATATGAATCAGGAACTTCAGGTTCAGGTTTTGGATCGTAATCAGGATGAAAGAATTTATCTGATTTATGGCAAAAAGTGTCCAGACTGTCCAGACTGGATTTATTGCAATTTATTTTGTCTAGACTAACATCTTTTTTGATGTCCAGACTGTCCAGACTGGAATCTGATTTTGTCCGGACTGTCCAGACTGAATCAAAATTTTTTAGTAAGTTCTTCTTAACTTTGTCCAGACTGAAATCAATTGTTAGGATCGATCCACCTTTTGGATTATGAACGTATTTTATCGGCCAGTCATATTTCTTCGCTCTCCGTTTAATGGTTTTCTCATGAATACCAGTTCTATTGCTGATCTCTAATGCAGTAAGCCACATATTGACTCCTTAATAAACTTCTAGATGATACTTTTTCGAATTCCTTGACATATAACATCCTTTATCTACTTTTTCGTTGTTCATTTATGTGAACAAAGAAAGCTTCTAAGTGAAGCAAGTCAAGAAATAAAAGCTCCAAAATGAAGCAATAGGAAATGAGATTATGGTTAACTCTTTATTAATCAAAAGGTTATTAGAAATCAAAAAAAAACTAAATATTCGTTCTCAGCAAGATTTCGCTGACTATTTAAGTATATCTCGTAGTGTAATTTCTAATATTGAAAGAGGAAAAAGGGAGCCATCAAAAGAGATTCTCATGAAGCTTGCTTCACAATGTAATATCAATGGTCACTGGTTATTAACCGGTGAAGGCAGTATGTTCTTAAATGGGGAAGAGGATAATACAAATAAGAAAGCTCTTTTCAATGTAGGTGATATTGTAGAGCTTATTTCTGGTAGTAAGCCAATGACAGTAGTACAAGTGAATTCTAAAGAGATTACATGTATATGGCCTAATGCCAAAGATGATCTTCAAACATCTACATTCCCGGTTGGAGCTGTGACGAAGATTAACAAAATAGAGTGAGTAAGTAATTTTCAAATATCCGAAACATATTGATGCTTCTCCCAAGTGTAGTCTACAAAAACTGATGATGTTAGTTGGAAATATTTTATTTTTGAAGATCTTTGTGAGCGATATGTGTTGTTAAAACAAATACAATAAAGTTTAGAAGGAAGTGATAATGAAAGAAGCTATTAGTGAATTTATAAAATTTGTGACAATATTATTAATATTAATTACTGGTATATTAATAATGAAACATTATGAGTACAAGAACTTCAAGTTATTGTTAGATTCTAACAAAATAGAAGTAACGAATGATTTCAATATTGAGGGCTTAAATGGTGTAGAAATACCTAAAAAAACAAAATATGAAGTTGACAGAAGAAAAGATATTTTATCTAATATGAAGACATACAATGAAATTCTTTATCAGAAGCAATCTGATACTTTTCAAGTTATAATTTATATACTAGCAATATTTTCTATTGTTGCTGGCTTTTTCGGATATAAGACTATTAAAGACATAAGAGAGAAAGCTCTTCAAGAGTCAGAAAAATTATCAGAATTCTATAAACAAACATTCTCTTTACTTAATAATCAAGCTGAGATATCTAAAGATTTCTATAATGAACAATATAGTGGTTTGACAATTAAAGTAAAAGAAGAAAGAGAGAAAATAGAAAATTTATCTAAGACAGTCGAAAAATTATATGAGGATATCAAAAAAGTCGATTCAGAAACTGCTAAAAAAATTAAATCAGATAATTTGGAAACTGAAAAGATAAAAGAAGATGAAGGGGATAAAGTTACGGAAGATGTTTTTGAGGTAGAAAATGATTGAATATACTGAAATTCCATTACAAGAGGTAATACAAAATAATTTGATTTTCTATAACATGGTAATTGATGCGGGTTTGATTACTGAAATGTTTACTGTAAGCCCTGCTAAGTATAAATTAGCAACAATAAAATCCGGTGATTTCATTAAAAATGATGATGACTATTTTAGCAAATTAGATCAAAATGTAAATAGAGGTTATCAGAGATTTAAAGATCCCAAAAGAGTCCGTGAAATAAAAGAATATATTTCCCATCCCGAGAGTTATCATATAATCCCAAATTCAATAATATTTTCTTTAAAAGCAAATATTCTAGTTGAAGCTGATAAATCAGAAATTGAATCTTTAATCAAAGACTATCCACTATCTTTTATTTTGAATATAAGAAACAATGAAAACTTTTTAATAATTCCTAAAACGATTATTAATGAAGCTCATAATAATGAAAATTTCAATCCGATGCTAATAATTGATGGTCATCATCGTCTTCAAGGAATAAAAGAATATTTATTGGAGAATTCTCAGATTAGGTTTGATATTGTGGGATCAATACTGATTAATCAAGATACTATTCATGAAGCAGAGATTTTTAAAACTGTTAATTATGAAATTAAACCAGTTAATAAATCTTACTACTATCATATCATTGGTGAATTTGGAGTTGGGAAAAAAGAATATATTTTTCTTCATTATTTGGTTAGATTACTTAATGAAGCGAGTAAATCACCATTACATAAAAGAATTAAAATGCTTGGGAGAAGAGACTATTCAATTACAGCAAGACAAACAATATCTCAAGCTTTTTTAGTTGAACAAATGTATACATGGTTATTTATGTACCGCAAAAGAATTATGAATAGTGATATAAAAAGAATTCCCATTTTTGCACCTTTTATTCAGATGGGAGAAGAAAAAATATCTACAAGAATTATTGCAAAATATTTTCTATCTATTGAAGAAAATTTCAATAAACGGTATAATACTATTGTTTGGAATTCAGACCATAACAAATTTTTAAAGACTATTGGTATTGGAGCCTTAATCGAGATTTTACCTACTATCATGATAATTTTAATTAAAAAAAATAATTGCATTGATAACCAATTTAATCAATTTAGCAAAATTCAGAAAGAAGATTTTGATTTTGTGTTGAAGCACATATTTTCCTCAAATTTTGATATTTATGGGATATTGGATTCTGAATATTCAAAAGGAAGTAGTCAGGGTCTTGTAAAAGAATTTGCTTTAGTTATGCATAGTAAAATTCTTGAGAACGAACTTTCTTATAAAATTGATTATAATGATGCTGAAAAAGAGTATATAGCATGGTATTTTAATAAAATGGGTAGTGGTAACGATATTTAATGAATTCAATCAAATAATAATATCCAAAACATAATGAAAAATTACCTGCAACAAAGTAGCAAGTCAAATTTGTTATTAAATCTTTCAGAAAGTCATAACTCATTGTATTTTTAATAAAAAAATAGATATTTATTGCAGGATTTATTAGGAAATAAAAAAGATGTAATCTAAAAGGTGGACTTAATGAAAGACATTACCGACTTTATGTTGGAAGAATACAAGAATATATCATCTGCATTCTTTGATATATCTTCAAAAGTCGTTTCCTTTTTTAAATATATATTAATAATTTATTCAGTACCAATTATTGCATTGAATGAACCAATCTCAACTATATCTCGGATAAAGAGATCAGATATAAACCCTATTATTTTTATTGGTATATCCATTATTGGATTATTTGTTTTAATGTATATAATTAAACTTCGCAATGAAGCACTTTTGTATGCAAGGACTATAAATGGAGTTAGAAGATTTTTTTATGATCAAGAGTTAATGAAAATGGATGATGATGAAAAAATCATGTTCACAAATAATTTCAATATCTTACCAACACAGAAAGAAAAACCAAGTTTTACAGATAAACAATTTTTATGGATAGTAAGAACTTTGTCAGTTATTAATTCCTTCTATTTATTTATTGGCCTAGTGGAATGGAAGAATAATTTAACTGTAACGTTATATTTAATAAATAATTTATTCATTTCCGCAAATATTAATATAACAAAAATAATTAAATTTATTGTAAGCCTACCAATATTCAATCTCATATATTCTTTTATTAGAAGTATTGCACTGAGTATAAAACTAGACTTGTTTACTTTTCACTATATAATACCTATCGTACTATTTTGGCTTTGGTTTCACTTCTATTTATATAGATACTACATAAAAAAAGCTGAAATCGGTTCAGATTTTTATTCACACACTATTGGTATAGATATTGATGGTGTTCTAAATGAACATGAGCAGCATTTCTGCAAAGTCTATAATGAAAATAATGAAATTTCTATTACTTCTGATGAAATCACAAAAATGCCTGTAAATGAATGTATACCAAGTGTTACAAAATCGAGTGAAAGAAAAGTTTTTTTAGAAAAATCATATTGGCAAGAAATGCCGGTTAAAGAAAACGCAAGCAACACTATTGACGAATTGATCACTAAACTTGGTTACAAAATCAATATCTTTACGTGGAGAGAGTGGGGATTTAATAATATATGGGCAATTAAATTTCTAAATGCAAATTTTGTTAATAAGATAAGATATTTTCTCCCATACTACTATTATGAAATATTTAAAAAAGGCAGGAAATTTAACATAAGGAAAATAACTAGGGATTGGTTAAATAATAATAATATAAAATTTCACAAACTTACCTTTGAACAGGGTAATTTACATCATCAAGTTTCAAGTAAGAAGTATAAATATAAAAATAGATTCTATTTATCTAAAGAAAGAAAAATTAAATTTTTTGTTGAAGACAATCCCGAAAAAGCCTTTGTCCTTTCAAATATTTGCAATATTGTTTTTTTAATGAATCATAAATATAATGAGCATAGCTACAATGAAACAATTCCCAAAGACTTACCACACAATATCATACGAGTAGATGACTGGATATCAATTTATAATCATCTGAATAAAATTGGCTAACTCATGAAAAAAGAGATCTTATTAATTGAACCTAATTATAGAAATAAATATCCACCTTTAGGTTTGATGAAAATTAGTGCTTACCACAAACTAAAAGGTGACAATGTAACTTTTTATAAAGGTTGTTCAAAAAAACTACAAGCTAAAAAATGGGATAGGATTTATGTTGCAACGCTGTTTTCATTTTATTGGAAACAAACAATAAAAACAATTAATTTTTATAAACGCTGTGAAATAAAGACAAAGAACTTCTTTGTCGGTGGTATTCTCGCAACGACAATGTTTGATGAACTATATAAAGAAACAGGAATTAAACCCGTTAAAGGACTTCTTGATAAGCCCAATGATCTTGGTAAAAAAGATGAAATTATTATTGATAAACTCACACCTGATTATGATATTTTGGAAACCATTGATTATGTTTATCCAACGAATAACTCCTATATTTCGTATATGACTCGAGGTTGTTGCAATCATTGTAAATTCTGTGCAGTTCCTTACCTTGAACCTGCCTATATTGATTATATCCAACTGAAAGATCAAATTAAAGATATCAATAACCGTTACGGTGAGAAAAGAGACTTATTATTGATGGACAATAATGTTTTAGCCTCTAAACAATTTGATAAGATCATTGATGAAATTTTAGAATTAGGTTTTGAGAAAGGAGCAAAGTACAGATCTCCCAATTTATTCGAAATATATTATAATAGATTATCAAAACATTATAGTGATATTGCTGCGGAAAATAAGATTAAAAGTCTATTGAATGAATTTTCACAAACAAGATTGAAAAAGAAAGTTGTATTAGGAGAATTCCAATCATACATTTCTGAATTTGGATTATTGGATGATGATAATAAAAAATATGGTAAACGATTTTTAACAAAATTACATTCAGCTTATCCGCATTTAAATCCAATTTATGAAAAGTATAGAAATAAAGCTCCTAGAAATAGATTCATAGACTTCAATCAGGGTATTGATGCTCGTCTTTTAACGCAAGCAAAAATGAAACGATTATCTGAAATTAATATAAAGCCTCTTCGTATTGCATTTGACAACATAAAAGATAAAGATATATATAAGGAGAAAATTAGATTAGCTGCTGAATTTAGCATAAAAGAATTATCAAATTATGTCCTTTATAATTTTATAGATACGCCTAAAGATTTATATGATAGGTTAAAAATTAATATAGATCTTAATGAAGAACTTAATTTGAGAATTTTCTCATTTCCTATGAAATATATACCAATAACAGATAAAGATCGTACCTATATAGGAGAACATTGGAATAGAAAATACTTAAGAACTATTCAAGCAATTCTTAATGTTACTCATGGTGCAGTGATGCCCAGACAAGATTTTTTTGAGAAAGCTTTTGGGAAATCTTTTAATGAGTTTGAAAAATTATTATTGATGCCAGAAGATTATATAATATATAGGGCTTATTCAAAAGAGAAATGTCTAACTGATGAATGGTGGAATCGAATTGAATCCATCAGAAGTAAATGTAATGGAACTTTTGATATGGCTCTTGAAGTTATCTATTCAAATGATTTCAAAAATATACCTACAAAAGAAATTGATGTCTCTGTTCATGATCTACTAGAGCATTATAAAAATAGAGTAAAGCTTTCAGATTTCAATAACTGGAAGGAAATGAGAAAATAAAATAATATTATGTAGTTTTCATATAGGAAAAAACAATATCCTCAAACATAAAGTGATTAAAAGATTTTATTCTCCCCCACATCCATATCCACACGGATATCAGATTCGATATTATCTGAGCAAATATCTCCCTTGTCATTTCAGGGAATATTTGTTTATCCCAATTAGTTGGATCATTAATTGGGAAAAGTAAGAGTGACCTTTCTTTTGTTTGAATGCACAGATCTATCATATATTCCATTAAACCTCTCTCAGAGATCAAATAAGGCTTTATTTCATCACAATGGGAACTATTTGTCACATTGAATCTAATTTGCTTAGATAATGCATTTGGTGGTTTCTTATCCTTTTTCCGTTTTACTTCTATGATGCTTTCTTTAATTGCGATCGGATTGACAGCATTTTCCCATAATTGTTCAATTTGACCATGTAATTTATCTGTGTAATATTTGCCATTTCTAGGTTTTGTTTTATCTTTAGCTGAAGGTGGATCATCTCGTAGATCACAATGCATTGGAACATGTGCATCAACAATATAATGTGATATCATTAAGTACTGATACATGATCTGTTGCATTGTACATCGATCATTGTATCTTCTCAACTTATCCATATCAGAAATAACACGTGCTAAGTGATCAACCTTATAGGGGAGACCACCTCCACCAGAAGCACGATAGTAATCCTTTTTATGAATTTCCTTAGCAAAGGAACTGCTTTGTGGGAATTCCCGTTCAGTAAAAAGTTTAAATGTATGATATTGAGATTTATCATTTAGTATATCATCCGGAGCCCATGAAGCTTCACTTATTATGTCTTTATAGTGCATAAGCATTCTTTGAAGTATTTTCCCTTCTCGTCGGATCTTAGTAATCGTTTTAGAAGCTGCTTTTTTATTTGATCTTGGATAATGAAGATTACCTAAACCAACATATAGAAACTCAATTCCTTTCATTGCAAGATAAATATGAGTGTTATGCTTCATGTTTCCCTCTCCTTAACATTTATTATGTTCTAATTAAAATGCTCTGTCTCTTTTGTAAAATTCCATAATTTTTCCTAAATAATCTTCACTACTTTCATCAAAACATCAATCCCGGCATTAACAGCATTTTCAACAGCTTTCTTTTTCATAACCTTAATTGCCAGCATTTGATCCTGCATTTTTAGCATATTTTGTCTCAGTTTGGTTTCGTATTCTTCGTTGGTAAAGTCACCGGTTATGTAGTAATTCGTAATTTTGGCTAAAGCCTGCTTGTTTTCTTCTAATACATGCAGTAGGTAACCTTTAACTTTATTTACATCCTTTTTAAAGGACTTCAGCATGGTATCGTACAACTCCTGAAATATTTGTTCAAAATCCATATCGTACTCCTATTTTTTGGCAGCTTCTGCTACAGCAAGAGCATAAAATTGTTCGCGTATTGTGCTCCAGTCTACATCAATTAGAGAGTTTTTGTAAGCATCATTCTTTTTGTGTGCTGCTTTATATTCCAGCCAGTTCTGCAGAATATGTTCAGAGATCTTAATAGACTCTTCATTTTTCGGTCTCATTTTATTCTGCATTATCAAAGAACGTAGTTCAATTTCAATTTCGATGTAGTTGCTTGAAGATTTTTCGTACAACCTTTCATCAGGTTCTTCCTCGAGAAGTGTAATGAAAAAGATATCTACTCTTCTTGAAATTTTGATAATTCTAAAAGTTGTGTCTCGATCATAATCAGCAACTTGATTGAATACGCAGGATGAGATCATTAAAATTGAGATTAATAAAATTAGTATTTTAGTTTTTTCCATAACTCCTCCTTATAAAACAAATTAGTTATTTTTTTCATTCATTGCATCACTAATTATCTTATTTTCTAAGCCAAAATTAAACCATGCTTAGGTAATAAGGATCTCAATACGTAATTTCTATGTTTTCTAGCAGCTTCATAAAACAAATAGTGATGTGTTTTCTCAATTTCAGCTTTTCTTAAATTCTTCTTTTCTTGCTTTGTGATTTTCCATGTTCTTTCATCATATCCGATCTTTTTGTCCTTATCGGAAGCATTAAACAACATATTATATGAGATTGCTTCTTTCCATTTTTTTATCCGCAGTTTCTTTTCTCCTTCTTGCTCTAATATGCTCTTAATTTCTGCAGAAATTGAATTCCATTCAACAGCTTTTTGTATATCACCTTTTCCTGGATTGTTCATTACGAATTGTTTAAAATATCGATGTAATTGCTCACAAGCTTCTAAGAAATCTTCGGAATTAGTTCTTTCTACTTTCTTTCTCCTACCTTTTTCATATTTATATTCCCATTTCAAATATGGTTTATCAGGAAAAGTAGCAACTGCTCCATGTCCCATCGGTATTGTTTCAGCTAAACTTGACATTAACCTTTTAATAAATCCGACCTTTCTTTTCTGGTTTCGTATTTTTGTACTTGAGTTTTTTTCAAAAGTATGGATACTATTATCTTTAACTCTGTTTAATGATGTACTTTTACCTATGAATCCGTAGTGTGCAAATGTATCTGCAAAAACATGGGCTGTAATTCCACAAAGGTATGGTCCAATATTCTTTTTCTTATGCACTAGTGCATGTTCAAGTATAGCATCTGCTGTTTTGCTGTTTTTTTCACAGATCATTCTTTTAGTAAAATTCTTTGCGTCTTTATTATCTCCTGGTAGAAAATGGAAAGCAACCCAAACACGCCATTGATCCTCCTCAAATGCATTTTTCAGATCAAGAGGTTTGTGCGATGTCATTGTTGGAAGTATCGCAGATTTTTCCTTTTTAAAAATAATTGTTCCATCACCTAGAGCATCATCAACAAATTGTGAAGAATACGCAATTATATTTGCAGTTTCTTCATTTATCCCTGCTGCTCTACATAAACAATAAACTCCATAAAAATGCATATCTTTTTGCATAATTTTCCTCCATTTGTACAATTATTACTTATATTATTTACACATAACCTAATAATCATTCGAACGGTCGCGCAATAAAAACGTAAAAGCATAATAATGGCCAAAAATAAATAAAAGGAATTTTTAATTTTGGAGCAATCACTAATTTTCGGTTAAGCAAACGTCTAAAAACTAACTCAGCGAGAAATCCACTTAACAAAGCCTCAATGGCAAACACTCTATCAGAAACAGCAGATAATCCTAAAATGAGCCGTACTGAAATCCCAATCACAACCAGAAAAGCACCTCCGATCAACAAAAACAAAGCTCCCCAATATGGATAAATTAAGAAGGTTGTCTTTAAACTTTTTTCCTTTGAATTGTCGACATTCATTTATCACCTCCAGATATCATTAATATTCCCAACACATTATTGCAAGCATTGCAATCTGTTCTTCAACAATAGGACCATATTGATTCATTACTTCATCGACTAATTGACCCATTGAATGATCTGTTTCTATCAGCATGTTAATAATCGGTAAAATTTGTCGTATCTGATTACGATTTTCTGTGCCAGTAGTCTTAAATAGGCTCCAGTTTCCATTCGCTGCGTAAGGTAATACCTTTGCAAGCCATAATAACTCATTACCCATCAGATATAAATCTACCGAACCGCTACCGATACTATTTGCTACATCACGAGCCTGCTCCATAGTTGCTCCCATTCCCAGAGCACTCTCATAACCTCTGTCATAATCTTTTTGAGCAAAGGAGCTTAAAGCACTGGAAACAAGCTTGTTTCCTAGATATTCAGTATATCTAATTACGGTACAATCTTCAACAAAATATGTTCTGTTTTGTTGAATGTACTCAACCAACTCAGAAGGGTTAGATAGTGGATTTGCAAGAAAGTAAACACGACCTATGATTTGTGCTATCTGCTTTAAACATTCAGAGCAGAATGATTGCTTTACTACAACCTGATATTCATGAACCTTTTTTTTGGGAACTTCTAAAGTTTCAATCTCTTCTTTTATTACTTTACTACATTCCAAACAAAGAATTTTATATCCTGAAGAAACCGAAACTGTTTTTTCTGTACACCCAATTGTGAAAATAAGTAGCAATACAATCCCTAACATAATCCTTGATTTGTTACACATTTCATCAATTCTCCTTTTTTTTCATTTCTCTTCAATGTTTTAATTTTCTTTGACATAATTCCCCTCCAATTGTACTTTTTCATACTTATACTATTTACACTTAACCTATAAACTAATCAAGGTCTGAATACTCTGGTCTCATCTGACTTTGATAATTTCTTTTCTAGAAAATCTTTTGTATAATCTGGTTTATTGAGAATTACTGTGCTGCAATTATTATATATATCCGGATGCCATTTCCGAAGACTAACATCTAGAAGTGAAGCTCCATGATACATTAAACAATCAATTTCCACATCATTAAATCTATCTAGATCTGTCCGAATTCTTGAAATTAATTTTACTATATCAACGTCATATCCAATATCATCTGGAATTGCATTCATCGTATCTGGTATTACTTCTTCACTTGAGCTATATTCTCTGTAATGTTTGCATGTTTTCTCAGCTAAAAAAATAACACCTTTAATCTTGTCTTTCATACAATTCTCTTTTTCGTTTTTCTTTATTGTCAATCTATCAACAAAATAACTTCGTTCCTTCCTAGTCTTTAGATCCATAACTAAAAAGAATATTCTTTTAAATTGATTGAATAATCCTAGTTTTTTCTTTGTTGAACTAAATACTTCTATAGTATCACTTACAATATTCAGGGTGTTAAGCTTGCCTAAATATTCTTTAGCACTGAAAATCCCGGTATTATCATACACTCCACCATCAATTAATTGAATCTTTTTTGCTACGTTGTCTTTTATAGGAAAATTGTATTTTTTCTTTTTAATTATTTCCGGAGAAACTAAACCGGGAAATGCCATACTTGAATGAACTGCTTTGCTGATTGATATTTTATCAGTCATGTTAGAGTAATCGTGATCAAATCCTCCAAATTTATCTTGAGTAAATATCCATCTTCTTCCTTGATTTATGTCAGTTGCATTAATAATACTTGTTAATTTATTAGATAACTCCGACATTTTCTTTTTATGATATAGTTGATTATCTAACATTTTTTTTACAGACTTTGATTTTATGGTAAAAGCAGTATGAAGTAATGCATTATTTCTAAAATCACCTTTAATCATCTTAATAATTGGTTTTTCTATTAATCTAATAAAATCTTCTTCTGATTTTATCTTATCAAAATGTAACGAAATTAAAGCATTTAAAATACTTCCACCAGAAGCTGAACTAATAACTCTTATTTTATCAAATAAATTCAATTTAACTAAATGTTTTGCTACTCCTAAGTGAAACAATGTTGCTCTAAATCCTCCCCCGGATATCATCAAATTGATGTTCATTGTATTAAACTGCAAATCTTTCATAAATACTCCTCAATTTTCTAATTCTCAAACCTAAGTATGAAAGGGATATTGTCCCCGCAAACTGGTCCAAACTTAAGGTGCAAACTATGTAAATTTATTCTCCCCACATCCATATCCACACGGATATTAGATTCGATATAATCTGGGCAAATATATCCCTTGTCATCTCTGGGAATATTTGTTTATCCCAATTAGTTGGGTCATTAATTGGGAAAAGTAAAGCACTCTGCAAAGGCTGGATGGTGGTCTTCTACATACCCTTTTTAAGTGATTCTGCGCCTTACTAGGATAGCGTTGAAATCAGTATCCATCCGCAAAAAACTGAAGCATAGATAATAGCACCTGCAATTCCCTCACGAATAAAACCAAGAATTGGCTTTGGTTCTCCTAGAAATTGACCAGTATCCTTGCTCAATTTTAGCGTTTTTTCTAAATTTATTGCTATTTTCTTTAACTCATAGCAGCGTTGAGTTCCTCTCAGTTCATAAATAAATAATCCAAAAGTTACAATCGCTCCAAAAATACCTATTGGAAATAAGTATGTATTTAACTTGTTAGTGTTTAATAGCAATATCACATTGCAAAAACCTGAAGCAAAAGGAAGAAGTGCTAATAATTTTGCTCTAAAACTGTGTATGTTGTGATATGTTCGGCATACTTCTTCATATAGCTTTATATAGTTGTTATCCATGTCAAATCCTCCATTTCTTACACCTAACATTGTAATAGGATTAATGGCAACTTCCTTTTATTTTAGTATTTTTCCCAGTTATCACTAATCCATTTTTTAACATTTTCTTGACTTCTTATGCTACCAGGAAGTTCATTATTAATTAGCCTTTCTATTTTTAAACCTGAAGCTTTTTTTTTTAACTTCCATTTCTTAGCTAATTTATTTATAAGATAAATAACTTCATAACCTTCTTTTCTATTAAACAAAGTGCTATCAGGTTCTCCTGTTATTTCCGGGTCATCATTACCGTACACAGTCCAACTATATTCATATTTTAAATCACTTTTACTCAATAAATTCATAACTATACCTCCAATTATCCCAAGTTATTATTTTTTGATTTGTCAGGATTAGAAACCGGAGTTTCTATGCCATTAATTTTACGAATGTGATAATTTTCATAATTTCCATTTTTGATTTCTTTAACAAATTGCTTATCTGTCATATCCCGTTTATTAAAGTTATCATGAAATTTTTTGTTTCTACCAGTTTCTGTCTCCTCTGTAACACTTACCCTTTTTCTAGCCATTTTTTTTCCTTTTTTGTTTTGTTCCTATAATAATTAGGAATTTAATTATACTCGTTCGGAATATCTAATCCTTACCCTTTGTTGTATTTAAAGAACATTCCTATTAATCAACGACTGCAACCAAATCCCGCTACAACATTAACGTCAAATTTATGGTATGGATCATCTGGATTATCTACTTCTACACCAAGATTATCAGACCATACCTCAACATCGAGTGTATATAAACCGGAACCACCAGGTGCTGTTACAGTCCAGGTAGCAGTCTTTGGGGAATTCCAATTTACAGTTCCTACATTCTGGGGATTAGCACCTGATGTAATCGCAAATCCAGCTGGAAAAACCAAATTAGCCTGTACATTAGTCGCTGCTGTATGATCAACATCCTCCCTGTTATTAATGGATGCTGTCACTGTAAAGGTTGCTCCTGTTCCTATGATACCGTATGGGGAAGGAGTTACAGTAACCAGAAGAGGAGCAAGTCGAACCATATTCAAACAACCGACATTGTAAGTTATGACTATTGTATACCAAGGGCTCACATCTGCATCTGCAAGATTATGAGCATTGGCAAGATGCATGCCCTGTGCAAGATAGTGCAATAAACTTTCTTCATAATTCCATGCACACATATAGTCATCAAATCCAATAAATACATCTCCTCCTTGACTAATAAATGTATCTTTAAAGTCAGATCCAGTCCCATCTTCACCGCTCTGACACACATCTAAGAGAACAAAACGTAAGTTATTAGCTGGAACTTCATCGGGTGTAAATGCCTGGGCATCTGCTGTTCCTTGATAGGCAATAGTCATCTGTTCTGCAGTTGCTGTAACATCCCCATGACCTTCAACAATAAAATATCTGCCGTTGGAAATTGCGTTACTTATGGTGGCTTCAGTAAAGCCAGCATTTGCATTTGTCCACTCAAATGAACTAACATCGAACTTCATCATATCAAGATATGGAGACCAGATATTATTCAGATGCGACTGCATATGTGTAGGAATGTTAGTGGGCGAGTCAATTCCGAAAACTTCGGGAGCATGTGTATGGCACATAATACCCCCGTGAATTACGCCTGTTATGGCATCAATCCATATTTCAGTCACATGCTGCTCATTTCTGTAAAACTTAAGAATCCAGCATAGAGCCTGTTTTTCACTCCATTCCCAAACTTGTTTTTGAAAAAAATTATTAGGATAAACAACAGCTAGACTACTATCTACAAGTTTAAGATCGCTTAATTCTTTCATAAATTCTTTCGTCCTGTTTGCCGCTTCTGAAGAATTAAGTTTTGGAGTGAGATCTACCAAAACTTTATGATGAACTTTGGAATACGATATAATATTTGCTTCTTCAGATGCATTTATTTCCATCATAATAAAATCGGGAATCACCCTAACCTCTTTTTCAATATGTCGCCATACGAATCTCCACCTTTTCCATAGACCTAAAGAAACAACTTCAGCTTCTTCGAGCAAATAATTCTCAGGTATCGAAAGACTTTTACTTTTCAGGAAATCAAGGCATCTGGTTTTAGCTTGATCTCCAGAAATTTTTACTTCTTTGGCTTCACTTATTTTTCTCGGGCAAAGTTTAACCATTTTCACTACTTCACTTGTTTCTGGATCAACACCTACTACAATTTGAACACTGTCTTTATCGACACCCAATACATTAACAAAATGAGTATGACTAGATGTAACTCTAGGGTATGTAACATTTATAATCTCGATAATCTCTCCAAATTCTATAGCTTTTTTAATAAGGCTGTCTTGCACTTCCGGTTTTATTTCAGATAACGCTCTCCATTTACCCTGTTGATCAATTCTTTGTTGACAACCAAATGCTATAAGAAGCAAACTAACTAAAAATACAAGAACGACTAACGAAATCTTAACACTTATCTTTCCTTTCATTTTACACCTCCGCAATTTGTTTTTAAAAAATTTATACGAACACTAATTTTAATATACTTATATTTTTACCAATGATAACGATTGGGTTAAGTTGCTGTCAACTTGGACCCTTGGTTAGGTTTGTACCTTTGAACACTATCTCATAAGACATGCTCCTTCAGCAGAACTACACAGACGTGACACATGACGAGACACGTATTTTCCTCTCCTTAGGTTTTGCAAAAAGCTATCTGGTCGAACAGATTGTCGGGAATAAAGTCACCAGTATTGATCAACACCTGGAGTAATCATAGATTCCGGATTTAAAAAATCGTTAAATTTTGCCATTTTTCCTCCTATTTGATTGTTTTCATATTATACCATTTAACAATTTAAATGATATATATTTTAATTTGTAATTTGTAAGGTAATCTTGGGTTTGATTTTGTTCTAATTGCGTTTTTTTAAAGTTGTTTATAAAGTTATATGGGAAGCTGATCCCGTTCATCGCTAAATAGAAATGATAATTATTACTCATATAATCTTCCTACCTAAATGATGTTGAATATCTAATAATTTAGAAGATTAAGAATTCTTTGAGTACTTAATTTTTAGTTAATTCGCTATTTTTTTTTCCTTTCGTTACTTCTAACCTCTATTAATATATGTTATTAATACTTAAATTGTGACGAAACCGCTCAATAAATTTTATTTTTTTTTGTAATTTGGTTTGATTTATCTCCTAAACATCTATTTATTAATGATTTACCTCATTATGAATCAGATCAATTTTTTTATCTTTTTTTCAACTTAATAATTTTATTTAACTCTGCAGTTAATTCATGGTCTCCCATTTCCAGTTAATAAATTATGTAATAATTAATAATTTCAAATCAATTCTCTTTGTTAGGTAATTACGATTGATGTATTTTGAATTATCAAATAATAATATTCTTGACTTTTTATGATAATATTAGCTTCATAATTCAATAGAAAAATAAACATTAAGGAAAAACTATGAACAAGTTAATAAAACGGATCAGAGAATTTATCATAAGCGAAAAGTATGAAATCACAAAATGGGCAAAAAAATTGATTATAGCAAATTCAAAATAGAGTACTAATATTCATACTGAGGGAGTGTTAATATGTCTCAGATAATAGGCCAAATAGATTCTCTAGCGGCATTATTGTCAAAATTGAGAGATAATAGAATCAATCACATTAATACATTAGATGAAATAATCTCATTCCAAAATGATTTCCAAAATAAACTAAATAAAAGTAAAGATAAAGTTGAAAAAGCATTTGTTTCTGAAATTGAACAACTAAAACAAAGTATAATTACTTTAGAGACAACTTATAAAGGTAAACTATTAATAAGGGAAAGGGTATTAATCAAGGAAAAGAATGAGATTGATATTAATATAGATCATTCTTCACAGAATTCTACT
Source organism: Candidatus Cloacimonadota bacterium (assembly GCA_023137125.1). Lineage (GTDB taxonomy): Bacteria > Cloacimonadota > Cloacimonadia > Cloacimonadales > TCS61 > Tenebribacter. The sequence goes on from JAGLPW010000009.1 coordinate 33,123, forward strand.
GATATTATTAGTGAATTTTTCAATTTCTTTAAGAGGCTAATTCTGAAATGTAGAAAATATCTTTTATCAAATTATTTTGATGCCGTAAAAAATCTTTCATACTTAGTTAATAAAATCCAAATTTCAATTAAAAAACATAGACTTCAATACTTTGAAAAAAACTTCAACAGCATTGTTGAAAAACGAAATTATAAAGAATCGAAAGAAATTGTTAAAATTAAATCAATTCTTGATGAGAATAATACTTTAATCCCAGGTGCTATAGGGGAGCAGAAGGCTGTTGATGAATTAAAGAAATTACCTGATTCATATGTTGTAATCAATAATTGCAAAATTGAATTTATCCCCCCAATATATTATAAAAAGAATGATCAAAACATTAAAAGAATTCAAGCTGATCATATTGTTGTAGGACCTTCTGGAGTTTTTCTTATTGAAACCAAAAATTGGAGTATGGACTCAATTAGAAATCTTGAATTCAATTCTCCAGTTGAACAGATTAATAGAACAAATCATGCTTTATTTATTTACTTAAATAAAAGTAATACATCATTTAAACATAATTGGGGCTCAATTAAGATCTCTATTCGCAATATTATCTTAATGATAAACTCAAAACCAGAGCAAGAGTTCCAGTTTGTAAAAATACTCTCACTCAAAGAAATCTGTAACTACATAACATATTTTAAACCGATATTTTCTAATAAACAGATTCATCAGTTAGTAAAACTTTTACAAAATAATTGAACCAGTAAAAATTTATCTATTCTTGAAATATTTTATGTTAAAATATAGCATTTATGTAACCATCTAAGACAGTATTCTCAACTAAATTCGAATAAAGTTCCAAACCTTACTGTATTAGAAAATGTAGCATTTCCAATAGGTAGCCTCTAAAGAAAGCAGAAAACTTTCTGAAATCAAAATGAAAGAGATAGAAGATGAAATAAGTGATGTATTTATTAAAATACATTCAATTCTACTTTAACTCTAAAGTTAATATTTTTCAACAGAACTATATATCACAGATTTATTAATATTTATTATTAGTTTTTTTTTAATGTGCTAAATGCTTGTAAATAATCTTATTAGGGGAATATTTATACTATTCTAACATAATGCACAAATTTTATTTTTAAGTGGTGTCGTCACAATTTGAAGATTTCTTACATATATAATTAAAGGGACAACGATATCCAAAAAGGAACGAAAATTGATAAAAGAAAAAACGAAGAGTATTCATGAACTCTGTTTGGTTGATAGAAATAAAGCATTATTTTATTTTCTAAGCTTATGTCATCCTGAACCTCAATTTATCGGGGAAGGACAAAGAACTAAAAATGATATTTTAGTCTTTACAGAAAAAAACAACTTTGCAGTTTTAGAATATATATTTTGCTTTGATGATTGGCTTAGAATTAGAGAAATATTGAAAAGTGTATATACACTTCCAAATCGGGAGAATTCCTGAACATGTTCTGGAATACATTTATTGATACTAGAAGGTTATACTAAGGGAAAGATAAAACTTGGAGGAAAAAGATGAAAAAAACAATTATTATCCTATTTATACTACTTTTACAATTAACATTAATATTTGCAGATTACAGAATTACCCGAGGACCGGATATCGGTGAAATATACTTTATTGGACCAACTGTAACCGAACCAGCAGCAATCTATCACTCAATAGATTTCGGAGAAACTTCCACTTGTATGGATAGCGTTAATGAAGTAGAAAGTATTTGTGCAGATTTAACACTTGGTAGTTTGTATAAAGTAAGAATGCCTGATTGTTTGTATTATTCTGACAACTATGGGCAGGAAGAAAGTTGGATATTTAGGACTGCTGAGGGTTCTTATAAAATTTTCAGTGGTAGAAATGAAGGTGAGATTTTTAAGGGCGTTAGTATGGGAAGCAATGATTACGGTCAGAATTTTAACAATAATCAATGCTTAGGTCTTTTTGGTTTTCCAATTATTCCTGAGATTGATAGTCAAGAATCTATAGCATACACGATAGTTAGTCAATACGGTATTCCTGATACTTTGTGGTTATTAATAACCTACGATAATTTTGAAACCCTTGAAATTCAAAATGTTTATAATAGAGATGAATTCCCAATCATAGATTTAAGCCGTGGAACAGAAAGTGGTGAATTATATTTTGTTACAAGTTCACCGCAAACAATATTTCATAGCACCGATTATGGATTAAACGGGCAATACATTAACGAATTCAATCTCGGACTTGATTATACTGATTTAGTAGGTGGAAGACAGGCAGGAGAAGTTTACGTATTAGTAACGTATAATGCACTTATGCACACAATAGAACACACTTACATTTTTCATTCAATAGACTATGGTAGAACTTTCACGGTTTATCATTCCTTCTCAAAAGGTGAGGAACCTCTAGTAGCTAACTTCTCTTCTTCATTAACAGAAGGAGAAGCACCTTTTACGGTGCAATTCAGTAATTATTCCGTTGGTGAGATTATATCTTATGAATGGGATTTTGATAATGATGGAATAATAGACTCAAACGAATTAGAACCTGAATTTACCTATCTGGATACCGGTTATTATTCAGTAAAACTAATCATCCACGATCAGGATGATACTGATGAATTTCTGCGAGAAGATTTTATTCATGTAACAGACGGAAGTGGAGCAGATAATTACGAGTTAGAAATTAGGAATTACAAATTGAATAATTATCCGAATCCTTTTAATCCTAATACAACGATTTCGTTTGAATTCAGCAACGAACAAAACCAACAAAACGAACAATTGCAAATTGAGATTTATAACGTAAAAGGGCAAAAAGTAGATGAATTAGCAATTAACCATCAGCAGACAGCGGTTAGTTGGAATGCTGAAAGTATGCCATCAGGTATTTATTTGTATAGACTAAGTATTAAAGATTCACCAATAAATAAAATGCTTTTATTAAAATAAATGAGGAGGTCGTTTGCTATCGCAAGCCGACTCTTAAAAGGAGGAAACAAAGATGAAAAAGATTAGTTTAGTATTAGTTGTATTGGTTGTTTTTGGGTTTTCTGCTTCGGCAGAAGAGTGGTTAAATTTTAATGAACGTGGAGAATCAGCACCAATTTATGATGTAACGAACTCCACAAGTTCTTTGGTGGAATTTGAACTGGAAATTCCGGGAATGGAAAGCAAAGAAATTGATACATTTAATCGGGTTAGAATTCTCGAACATACAAAAATGGACTCTATCGGTTTCCCCGAAGTTCCTGTAATTACTTACTTAATTGCAATACCGGAATGTTATGATGTGAACCTTAATATTACTTTGTTAGATTCGGTTGTAATAGAAGATATGAACATTTATCCAGCCCCGGAATGGATCGAACACAATAATGGTAATAACTCTTACATGGAAGAACAGTTCACGATAAATTATGCTGCCTATAATACAGACACTTTTTTCCCGGGATATACAGGAGAACTTGTAGAAAAGGGAGCTGTAAGAGCACAGCATTGTATTCGAGTAAAAATCTATCCTATTCAATTTAATCCTGTTCAGCAGCAGGTCATAGCATATTCACGTTTAAATATCGAAATGACCTTTGGTAACGCGATAGGTTCTGTAAATGAAGATGTAGGAATATTCAATGAGGTTTGTGGAAATGCAATGATCAATTATTATTCCAATGGCTTCAGCGCATCCATGAGTAGTGGAACAAGTAGGGAAGGAAGTTGGAGTTGGCTTGAACCTGCCGATCTCTCGGGTGAATATGTAAATCCTGAATGTGATTACCTGATAATTACTCACGAGGATTTTTATACCAATGAAAACACCAGAACGGCTATTGAGAATCTCGCTATAAAAAGAGCAGATTATAATGGATTTGATGTTGGAATTGTGAAATATGTAGATATAGTAAATAATATACAAGGTGAGTTTCCTGATATAAAAATGCGAAATCTAATAAGAAACACATATAATGATGGACATGCTGACAATACATGGGATAGCAAACTCGGATATGTGTTATTATTTGGTGATGCCTTTTTTGGTGATGATATGTATGATGATTGTGTACCAACTCATCCATATCAAAATTATCCAGATACTCTAGGTTATGACATCTATTTCAGCCAATTAACTTTATCGGTGGGTGGTAATCCTGATTCATATCCAGATATTATGATAGGCAGAATACCTGCTGATGAGGAGGATCATATAATAAATGCATGTACTAAAATTGTGGATTTTGAGCCCATTTTAATAGATGAAAATTATAATGGCTGGAAAGATAGAATGCTATTTATCAATACAGATTTTGAATTTCAAGCGAATCAAGGTTATGAAATGATTTCGCCATTCACAAATAGTTATGAGAACATACTTCTAAGTTATCGATATCCCAATCAAAATCCACCTATTGGAATGTTCCAGCATACTGGTTATTCATATGATCCAACTGAGCCTCATGATGCAACATTAGAAAGTTATTATTCAAATGGAAATTTAATTGTAACTTATATGGGACATGGTGGATATTGGAAATTAGCGCCAGAACCTCCAACAATGTGGTGGGGTTTTAATCAAATTGTAGATGATCCTGATTTTGAAGGCATTTTACCATTCATTATAAGTTCTTCATGTGATACTGGGCGTTTTCAAGGTATGACAAGACCAGACCATTTACAAGAATATGAGACTTTTGCCGAGAAATTCTTATCATATCATAATAATAAGGGAGCAATTGCACTTATTGCAGCATCTCAGAAAAGTTATGCTTCAGCCTTTTTCGAGTATGTTCCTTATTTTTTTGAAGGCCTGAATAGTTCTTTATTTTTATGTGGTGAATTAAGCTTATTTGCGAAACTAAATACACCTTGGCCGCATTTTGCTACTCAATATAACTTGATAGGTGATCCAGCTACAAACATATATTTAGATACTGAGATTATTGATGACTGTGATTTAGTTTGCTGTCCAATAGAAATAGATATTGAAAACATTAACAATCAATATTTATGTGTAACAGCTGGAGTAAAGAACTTAAGTGAAGTAACTGTTAACAATGTCGAGGTTAAGTGTATTCTAATAGATGAGTTTGATAATACAATAAGTGAGGATATTATAAATATTGGAACTATCGAAGGAATGCAAACAGGAAGTGCAATATTCAATTTCTCTATCGAGACATCATATCCAACAACTTTTGCTGTTGAGATTATTGCAGATCCAGATAATCTTATACAAGAGAGAAGTGAAAACAATAACACAGTTGAATCAAATTTCAGTTATTTCCGTGAACAAGATGGATACCCCGTACAAATTTATGAAGATTACAATATTCTCTCTGGACCCTATTCTTTGATTAAAGATCAATCTATAATTATAGGTGGAAAAAAATATTCATCAGATGGGTCTATAATTTGGAATACTGGGATAGAGGTACGTGGTTCTTCAATTCCTGTTTATAATGAGGAGAGAAGCCGTTTTGATTATTTTATTCTTAATTATGAGGGTAACCGTATTTATAGAATTGATGGTAATGATGGTTCTATTATGAGTTTTTATGATTCTGGTGATTATGTGATTACTTCTTATTGTCTTGGTGATTTAAATAATGATGGAGAATTTGAATTAATTTGTTTTGTTGTATACTCTGGTTTAAAGAAAATAATGATTTTCGACTCTGAACTAATTATCCTTTTAGAGTATCCTGTAGATAATTATGTTTATGATTTTGCTATTGGAGATGGTGATAATAATGGGATAAATGAATTATATACTATTTGTATTTTAAATAATAAAATAATATCTTATTCATTTAACGATCAGGAACTAATTGTTATCGCTGAACAAAATTTAAATCAGCCTGGCGAGAATATTTTTTTAGAAGATTTTGACAATAATGGAAGTTTGGATTGTGTAGTCTTAACTAATAATTCCGCAATCTTTTTTAATTGTCCTGATTTAACTCCTTTAACTTCAATGCCAACTGTAGCCTTAAATTCTAATTGCAATGCAGCAGCTTTGGGAGATGTTGATAATGACGGTATAACTGAGATTGTGTTGATTGAAGGAAGTGATCAAGATCTGTATGTCACTAAAATTGATTTAGGTCAATATACTACAGCATTTTCGATTGATGATCATTATTATGGTATTTCTCCTTTCAAAATGTTGTTATACGATTTTGATTCTGATTTACAAATGGATATAATAATTACTGATAAAGTTCAAACTTCATTTTTTAACTCTAATGGTGATTACATTTTTTCTACACCATTATATCCAAACGAAGAGCATATCAGTGAGAATGTTATAAGAGATATTGATAATGACAATGACATTGAATTAATATTCCCTATAAATATTCAAGTAGAAGTTGGTACAAGCCCAAACCCATTAACGTATTTTAGTTGTATTCTTATGGTTGTTGATTTAATGTTTGAAACAAGCATTCATGGCAATATCTATCCCAATATGAACGAATTTATTAACAATATATATTCGCAACCGGTAGCTGGTCAGCTGTCTGAAAATACTGATTACTACTGGTCTGGATCTATTACATTACATGATGAAGTGATTTTACCTGCAACCAGCACGTTAACAATTTATCCAAGTACAGTCATCAATGCAAAAGAAAATAGTAAATTAACTGTTTATGGTGAATTAATTGTTAATGGTATTGAAAATGAACCTGTGAAATTTATACCGATAATTCAAGGAGTATCACAAGATTATTGGCAAGGACTGGAATTCCCAGAAGGTAATGCAGAAGTTGAACTAAATCACATGGTTATCGAAAATGCTAATCTATATTCTGAAAGAGAATTAACGATAAATGGTGGTAGTTTTGAAAGTACTCCATTACTGCAAGACAGCCAAAGTTTATGGTTAACAGATGTAGATTTCAATAAATCACCAATAATAGCAAACTGTTACGAAATTATTCAATTATCAAAAATAATATCAATAGATAACTGTAATATTACTAACACAATATTGCATTCAGGGATTGATATTACCGGTTATCCAAATGTTGATATTTCTAATAATATGATTAATAATTGCAATTCTGGTATAAGATTATGGGAATGTGGTTTGGGACCTATCCATTCTATTTCAAATAATATGATACACAATAATTCTCAAAATTATGGTATTTTTATTTATCATTCTTATATTGATATTCAAGGTTATAATACTATTAGTAATAATAGAATTGGTCTTTTCTTATCAAGAGATAGTAATTTCAATCTAATTGGATCAGAATATAGCCCTCATCAAATGATAAATGATAATGACGAACATGAAATAATATTTACATACGATAGTAGACCTGTTCAATTCTATTACAACAAGATCTATGATGAGAATCATGAATACAGTTATGTAAAGTGCCTGGATACACCTCCTATATTTATACCGATCGATATTTCAAACAATTATTGGGGATATTCATTTAATCCAGAAACCGATTTGTCCCCATTAGAATTATTCATTTATCAACCGATGTGGGATCCAGGTTTTATAGAAGATCTTATCAATGGTTCAGAAACGGAAATGTATCTATTGGCAAAACAACAAGAAGAAGATGAAAACTATTCTGCAGCCGAGTTAACCTACAAACAAATAATTTCGACATATCCTGAATCTAAGTATGCAAGAATTGCAGCAAAAGAGCTTCTTGCTCTAAAAGTCAAATCTGATCAGGATTTCATTGGTTTACAATTTTATTATGAAAATGAACCTAATATGCAATATGATGAAGAAATGATGATGTTATCGGAATTCCTAATAACCTGCTGTAATGTTAAACTTGAAGAATTTCAACCTGCTATTGAATGGTTTGAGGAAATAATCCAGGATCCCCCATCTACAGTAGATTCTGTTTTTGCAGTTATCGATGCCGGCTATACATATTTACTGATGGAGAATGTTGGTAGATCCATATGTGTTGGTAAGATTCCAGAATTAATGCCAGAGTCTCGTAAGCAACATGAAGAAAAAAGAGATCAGTTAATGAATATGCTGTTTGGTAATTTTGAACCTGATAATGAAATTCCTCCGATTCATAAATTAGCTTTATATTCTAATTATCCGAATCCCTTTAATCCAAGCACAACAATTTCCTTTTCATTACCTAAAGAAAGCAAAATAGAATTGTCTGTCTACAATATAAGGGGTCAAAAAGTTAAAACTCTGGTAAAGGACGATTTTGAGTCGGGTAAACATTCGGTAATTTGGTACGGAAAAGACAGTAACAAAAAGAAATGTAGTTCTGGTGTTTATTTCTATCAACTGAAAGTAGATGGGAAATCAAAAGCAATTAAGAAATGTTTACTGTTAAAATAGCATCATATGACCAGTCCGGGAGCATTCTCGGACTGGTATTTTGCTAAGAACGATTTGACTTACAAAAACCTACACATTCAGATTGAGAGAATAGCAAGAAGAACGTAGAATGATTGACCATAAACCAATAAGTAACTTCGGTAGGTTCTTTAGCTAATAACTTGAGAAGACGACAAATCCCTGAAACAATTCGTTTCAGAGGATTGTCGTAATTGTCGTTATTAAAAATTATGTTGTATTAGTCGGATGTCGAAAGTAGATTTCTTGATGTCGTAAGTCGTTTTTGGTGTCGTTAGTTTAACTTTTTGACTTATGACACAATGTGGTTAGCTGTTGTTAGTGTCGTTAGTCTCTAAATTGAATTTTGATGTTTTTGCTTTGTTTTCAGTGGAGGTGTCTTTAGTTGTTGATCTCTATGGTTAGTGTTTTTTTTGTTTTGCTCTTGACATTTTATCTTCCCTTTCTATTTTTTTATTGTTCGTATTTGTGAATATTATGAAGATAAAGAAGATATAGTATGTGTTGTTAGAACAGATGGTGAAATCCACTGAAGCGCATTATACACGGTGAGAACCATAAGATGTTGGTCCTGGTTTCTGATAATAAAGGTTACCCACCAATAATTGTGGATCCGAAGCATTCAGATGTGGTTTTGTTGGGATCACTTTATTTGATAGTGAGAAGAGTGGGATGAGAAAACTTATTGATAAAATTGAAGTATCACCTGGCTTGAGGTCAGGTAGAATTATAAAAAGTTATCAACTGGGAGATAAAATACCTAGTTTCACCTTTGAAGTAATTTGTTTAGTTCCATATGAAAAAATGGTGGATTGTGAAATATCCGATGTTAAATTTACCAAATATTATGCAAAGATGATAAAATATTACAATAAATTAGAAATACCAATATGGATTGAAGTTTACGAGGAAGACTGTATTAATTAGAATAGCTAAAATGCTTGAAGAGCGTCTTCCGGAAGATGATTCCGGGAGTGATTGTGATGAACAATTGATTAAGATTTGGAGGGGAAGATGGCGTGTAGAATAGGAATGACAACCAATCCAGAACAAAGAAAAGCACAATGGTTAACTAAATATCCGTCCTTAGTGAATTGGAAGATCCTTAAAGGACCAATAGAAGATAAAGCTACAGCACAAGTAGAAGAAGCTTACATTTCGCAGTTATTAGATTGTGAATCTTCTCCTGGTGGTGACGATCCAGATGATCCATTTGCTCAATGGTATATTTATAGATTTGAATATTAGCAATATTTGAATAACTGAAACAAATTGATGTGTTTTCCTGGAAGATGATTCCGGGAGTGATAATAATGGGGGGGGGTGATAAACTAAAACTAATTTGGAGAAGAAGATGAAATGGTTTAAAATCAAACTAACAGAACAACAAATTAACTCAGGAGAATTAGCAGAAATCGTGAATGAATTCAATGCTATTTTTTTATTAACCGAGATTTCAAATGAAATGTCTCTATGGGCAAATAAACCAAAAAAGCCAGGTGATACTAATACAGTCTATTTTTCCCCTGTAGCAGCTGACAATTCAGGAACAATGATAAGAGATTATGATGGTAAGGCCTGTAAGAAACCTTATATAGAAAAAGTCTCTTTGTTAATAGGTAGATCAGCTGCCTGGGATATTTTTCTGTAGTAGTTTATCAGAGTGATGGTGGTGGGGAATGGATGAATGATAAGTAATAAAGGAGATAGTAATGTTTGATTTTTGGAATTCATTATCGACACAGCAACAAGTAAGTTTAATTCCACAGATAGTAATAACTCTATCAATTGTAATTGGAGCAGTGGTATCTCTTATTGTATTTTCAATGACAAAAAGAAAAGAAATTAAATTCAAGATTCATGAACAACGAAAAAATCGATATGAGGCATATCTAACAATCTTTACAAAAGCATTGAGTAATCCTCAAGCAACACTAAAGGGGGATCTACCCATGCCAAAAGAAGAATGGGCGCAAATTCAAATGGATTTAATTTTATATGGATCAGAGAAAGTATTAAAAAAAATTATTGAGATGAATGAGATGGGGAGAGTCGGTGATACAACTGACAAAAATATTATAATAAAAGTAGGAGAACTAACTCACATAATGCGTAAAGAAGTTGGTTTAACGAATAAAAAGTTGAGCATTAGAGAAAGCATGAGTCTATTTATTACGGACATATTTGAACCAGAGTATGATTATTTATTCAAAGGTTAGATCTCTGATTATAAAAAATGCAAAACCCCTGCCACAATTCCATTCTCAATAAAATGCAAAACCCCTGCCACAATTCCATTCTCAATAAAATGACAAATCCCTGCCACAATTCTCAATGATTCGCAATAAAATGAAGAACCTGTCGTAAGTGTCGTTAGTCACCTTAGTCCTTATATTATTAAAGAGTTAGCTTCATTTTCGTCCCAGCTAATTAATTGCAAAACCACTAGCCACCCCATAAGAAGTGAAGAAAATTAGTAAAATTCACGGTATGAAAAAGACGGATTTTGATCAATTGATTTTAGAAAAAGAGATAGTTCTAAGACCTGCAAAACTGATCCCTACTTCAAAACCTGGTGATGAAATGACGCTTACATCCATCTTCTTATCATCAATTAGATTGATTAAAGAGTTTAAAACACTACTGATGAAACCCACTGATATCCGGATTAATGGAAAAATCTATGTTTATACTGAAGTTGATTTTGAACAAGTATCTAATGGTGAGAGAATTGATGGTTTATTAATAGTTGTTCGAGCCGGAATTATACATGAAGCTGTTTTGTTCGAAATGAAAAACAAAAATGATGAAATAAACAAAGATCAGTTAATGAGTTATTTAAATATTGCAAAGGAAATGGGAATTAACAATTTCATTACAATTTCAAATCAATTTGTATTGGCTCCAACTCAGTATCCAATTAGTATAAAACTCCCAAGAGGAATTAATTTATATCATTTTTCATGGTCATATATCATTACAATTGCTCATATCTTATTATTTGATAATAAAACTAATATAGAAGATCATGATCAAGTTGAAATTATGAAAGAAGTTGTTGAATATTTCGGGAATCCAATATCAGGTATTTGTGGATTCTCTCAAATGAAACCAGGTTGGAAAGAGGTTGTAGAGAGGATAATATCGGGAACCCAGTTGAAATCAAATGATCCTGACATCATTGAGACTGTTGAGAGTTGGCTACAAGAAGAAAAGGACTTAGTGTTACAATTAAGTCAAGCTTTAGGATTGTTTGTAAAATCAGGTGAAACAAAGTTTAAAAATAACTACCAAGCAAGATTAGATCATGATATGAAAATGCTATTAAAAGAAAAATGTCTTTCATCCAAATTAGTTATTGCCGATGCTGTTTCGAATCTTAACGTAACAGCTTATCTTGATAAAAGATCCATTGAAATGTCTGTTTACTTGAATGCACCTGAGAATAAAATGAATAGAGGAAAATTAAGTTGGATAAAAAGACAATTGGATTATTCACAAAAAAGAAATGAAGAAGAGTTTAACAAGATAAAGGATGATATCCGAATTGGGATTTTTGTTAAGTACTATAATGCTCCAATCAAAATTAAAATTGAAAGCATAGATGATATAGTCGATGAACTTAAAAATAAGGAAATTAAACACTTTGAAATCTATTACCTTAAAGATCTAGGTAAAAAATTTTCATCTAGAAGAAAGTTTGTAGAAATAATTGAAGATATGCTAATTGATTATTATAGTATAATTGTTCAAAATCTAAAAAAATGGAATAAACCATCACCGAAAATTATTGAAAATAGAATTGTAGAATAATCAAATAATTTAAGCAATCTGAGAGCGTCTCTAGGGAAGAGGATTCAGGGAGTGATGTTGGCGGCAATTAGTTAAGATTTGGAGGGGGAGATGGCAGACTGGTTAATTGGCTTATCAGGTGTTATGGTTGGTGCTTTAATTGGTTGGATTGGATCAATATATACTTTGAAGAAACAAGAATATTACAGAGCCTCAAAAGTATTTAGAGATGCATTTACAGATACTATTCACTATCTTAAAACATTCAAAAAACCCAATAATCTTACTCGTCCTATTGGCTTTCATTTTGAACAAAATATGGAGAAATATGAGAAAGCAATTATTGATTTTCTCCCGTACTTAAAAAAAACTAATAAAGTAGCTTTAGAAGAAGCCTTAGAAAACCTTAAATATGCTTTTGAGTTTGATGATTTATACGGAGATTCTGAGAATATTATTAAAGAAAAAGATTATAAACATAGCAGTTTTATGTTTTATGATGGATATCGTAACAATTCCCCAAAAGGTATAACAATTCCCTGGAAAAAAGGACTTGAAATAGCACAAAAAAATATCAACTTAATTGTAGAATTTGGTAAGGTGAGATAGACACTTTTAACAAAAATGACAAACCCGTGCCACTTAATGAATAAAATTGAAATAATTGCTTTATCTAATATGTTCTAACTTTTAATTAAAACACCTACAATATCATATCCCATATTAATGGTAGAATCACAATAAACGATATGTATAGAAGAAAACAGATGCTACACATGACAGAGAAAAAAAATAAGTTCCAATCATATCTATAAATTAACCATAATACTAAACTAGAAAGTAAAGCAATGAAGTACCAACTTCCTAAAAAATAGTCTTCTATTCTACCATAAAATCCATGTCCTTGAAAAAGAAAATGATGCAATTGAAAGATAAGAAACAACAATGAAGTAGCAAACAGTGCTTTTTTGTAACTTTCTCTTTCTATTACAATTCCGCTTACTACCCATAAAATTAATGCGTTAACAGGAATGAATAAAATTGAAATAATTATTTTACCTAACATAATCTATTCTCCTTCCATAAACCTTTTCATACTTACAATAAAGACAGCATTATGTCCAGTACTATTTATTATAACTCTTACGAAATTTACGCTGGATCGTATGTATAAACCTCTGTCATTACGAAACTGAACCTGGACGGCATATCATCCACATAAGTTCTTGCTTTTACCGTAGTGGTCACTGTAAAATGTCAGAAGGTTTGTAATTTTATAACAAACCCATACCACAATTCCATTCTCAATAAAATGACAAACTAAAGATACTTTTTCATTCTCACTAGAATGAAAAATAACGGACATACAACTGACACTTTTTCGCACTTTTTCCAAATAAAATGACAAACCTGTTTTCGGAGCTTATTTTCTCTTAAGTCTTTATTGTTTAATTAGTCAGCTGCTTTTTTTAAGCTTCTTTGTATTAAGAAAAACCACTAACCACCCCATATTGATTGTAAGAAGTTTTCTACTTGACTTAAAAGAAATTTTTCATTTTTTAGAATCGAAGAGCATTTGAAAGAATGTTGCTAAAATTATTGAAGTGAGATATTAGAATAGATCGGAAAGATAAAAGGAGTGTATTATGAAGACTAAAAGATTAATTATTGCAACAATATTTGGTGTAATATTTGGATTTGTATGTTATGGCTTGGCATCAAATGGACAAAATGAATTCTCACAAATTTTGGCTTTAAATATTATTCTTGGTAGAACACTTATTGGTTTTGGAATTGGAATAAGTCGTTTTTCTTTTAAACATTGGTCATTGCATGGATTACTTATGGGACTGATTTTTAGTTTGCCTGCTGGTTTTGGTGCTATGTTAAGCCCTGAAAATCCGGAGTTTAGTAAAATTATGATGCTTACTTCAACCATTATAATGGGAATGATCTACGGTTTTCTAATTGAATTCATAACATCTGTTTTATTTAAAGCAAAGCAATAATATTAGAGATTAAAATGATTTTGATGAAGTAATTAAATGTTCAACTTAGTCTCGCAAACTTATGGGACTATTGTTGTGACAAAGGAGAGAAAGATGAAACAAACATTAGTCTTATTTTTTATCTTATTAAGTTTTACATGTTTATTCGCCCAGAATTACAGCCTTGATTTTGACGGTGTTGATGATTATGTTGAGATTATAGATGCTCCGGAATTAAATCCTACTAATGCGATTACTGTAGAAGCCTGGATTAAAATGGAGAGTTATTATGATCTATCCACAATTGTTGCAAAAGATGATTGGTCTATTGCAGAATCGGGATATGTTTTAAGAATTGATAATTATTCAAATATCAATACACCACAATTTCAAATTGGTTCTTATGGTTGGTTCTCGGTTAATGCACCACAAGGAAGTATTCCTAATGATGTGTGGACACATGTTGCTGGAACATTTGATGGTAGTTTTTTAAAAATATACATAAATGGAGTGGAAGCTGGAAGTGCTCCCTTCTCAGGATCGATCGTAACAGCCCCGTGCAGTTTCTATATCGGTGGTCATCATAACAACTATGTTAACAGGCAATGGGATGGACTTGTTGATGAAGTTCGTTTATGGAATGTTTGTAGGACTGAGAGTGAAATATTGTTGAATATGGAGAATCCATTAACCGGATCTGAAACAGGTTTAATTGGTCTCTGGAGATTGCAAGAAGGTTCTGGGTCTATAGCTTTTGATCTAACAGCAAATGCATTTGATGGAATGATCTATGGAGCTCAGTGGGTCGAAGGATATCCTATGACACCAGACGATGGTTCAGTTAGCGGATTGGTCTTGGAAGACCTAACCTGGTTACCTATAGAAAACGCTATTGTAACAATAGGGGAATATGAAACTACAACTTTTGAAGATGGAAGTTACACTATTGATGTTTCTCCGGGAGTATATCAACTTACCTGCGAGCATGATGATTATCAGCTTTACATTCATCCTGATAGTGTAATAGTTGAATCTAATCTTATTACAGAAATAAATATAAACCTTACACCTCTTATTGGCTCTGGAAACACTACTTTACCACATGTCACAGAACTAAAATGTAATTATCCTAATCCTTTTAATCCTACTACATCTATTTCTTTTTCAATACCTGAAAAAAGTAACGTAGAATTGACGATCTTCAACATAAGGGGACAAAAGGTTAAGACACTTGTTAATTCTAACCTGGTTCAAGGTAATCATTCTATTATTTGGAATGGAATTGATGAATTAAATAAACCTGTTAGTTCAGGTGTCTATTTCTACAAATTGAATGTAAATGGTAAAACAAAAGGCAGAAAGAAAATGCTTCTCCTTAAGTAACACAACAAATCCAGCTTGAGTAATTCTCAGGCTGGATTTTATTTTATATACGATTCATTCGATACTTTTTTCTACTAAAAAAAAAATGCCAAACCGCTGCAACAATTTATTCAGAAATGCCAAACCCCTGCAACTTTTCCATTATCAATAGAATGACAAACCTGTTTTTAGAGTTCAGTAACTCGTAAGTTTCAATTATTTCTTTCTATCACTCTATTTCTTTAATTTCACTGCAGTACCGTAGGCCAAAAACTCAGCTGCACTTCCAACAACGCTGGTTGTCATATAGCGCAAATTGATGATAGCATCAGCACCCAGTTCTTCAGCCTGGGTGATCATTCGATCTGTGGCGACCTTGCGAGCTTTTCCCATCATCGCTGTGTACTCAATTAGTTCACCACCAAGAACCAGCCGCACTAAAGCAGAGAGGTCGTTACCTAGCCAGATAGCATAAATAGTGTGTCCTTTTACCAGACCCAATATCTCCTTGATTTCCATACCGGGAATATCTGAAGAGTTCATGAGTAAAATTCGGGATTGGGCTACAGTGGAAGGGATTTCCTTTAAAGATGTCTTGATTTTCTTCTGTTCCAAAGCCACTGTAATTAGAACCAGAAGGATTCCACCCATTAAACTGAAAACTGCTATTCTTAACCACAGGGGGATAATCGGATCAACTGATACAATCACTGCCCAAATTATTCCTGCAAATATTGCTATGAAAAGTCCCAACACAAAAGCCAGAGAACCTAATAATCGAAGTATTTTCATAATTCCTCCTTTTCTTCTATTTGCATGCCCAAATTTGCATTATTGAAATTTAAGAGTCAATTATTAAATAATTTTGTAATGTTATTTATTTTATGTTTTATGATAAACTTTCTACCACTCTTATAGTAACCATACATTTTTTTTAGCTTGACTCAAATGCAATAAAAAGAGCTTTTTAAATTTGAACTAGAAATTGATAATTAATATCGCAAATGACGAAATTGAAATGTAAACCGTGAACATAAGAATACTGATCTTAACCTACCGGGACTGATGATGGTGGGGTGGATGTGACCTGCTAACAAGCGGCTGTATTAGACGCGGTGAGTTTCATTCGTTAGATAAATTGTTCTCAAAGGAGGTAAGATGGGTGAACAAACATACACCTTATTATCAATAGTGTTGGTACCACTCATAGCAGGTTTGTTTGGTATAACCAACACAATAATTACGCTCCGAGCAAAAAGAAAAGAAAAAGTCGTTATCGAACGTACCAATGAGGGGAAATCTAAACCTACCGAATCCATTTCTTATAAAGGACGTTCCCGTATGTTACTATTAGTTGTTTTAATTGGTGTCTTTGCTGTAATTGGCTATTTCATCGGAAATGCGACAAAAAAGTCGCCATCCATAATTAAACTTTATAATGAGAAGGAACGGAGCTCTATCTCAAAAGAAGAAATTACGAAGATAAACGAACAGATCCATGAAATAGAGCATGATAGAGCGCATATAATTGAACAATCAACATTGCCGGATGACGAACAACCAATGTTGTCAGAGTCGGAGAGAGAAGAGATGATACATAATTATAATGTAAGGATGGATCAGTTGACAATGCAAAGAGCTGAATATAAAGAAATCGGAGGACTAGAAAATAAGGATCAGAGAATCCAAAATCTACATAAAGAGATAGAACTTAATGGAAATGAGCAAAGTGAAATAGAGTCCAAAATTAATGACTTGATGCCTCATATAGAGACAGATCCAGATGCGCAAAAAGGGATCGAACAGTTCAATAGAGAAATTAAATTACTTCAACAGAAAATGGGCGATATGGAGCGTGAACTTGAACATCTACTCGACTAACATCATTAATCAGTGACTGGATGACTATGAGACTTCGATGCATGGTCAAATTGACTCAGAAAGTAGAATCCCAATATCAAAAGAACTTGGTGATTTAGAATCTATAATTGAATACACACTGAAGAGAACATATTCTAATGAAAGATTAAACGGATTCGAAAGTATAAGATTAATAAATAATAAGTAGGCGTAATGTTGTATCTATCTTATTATTGATAAAATGACAAACTAAAGACACTTTTTCATTCTCAATAGAATGACAAATCCCTGCC
The DNA here is from genome assembly GCA_023137125.1 of Candidatus Cloacimonadota bacterium. Classification (GTDB taxonomy): domain Bacteria; phylum Cloacimonadota; class Cloacimonadia; order Cloacimonadales; family TCS61; genus Tenebribacter. Next base: position 50,789 of record JAGLPW010000009.1, read on the forward strand.
ACAATTCATCATATTAATTTAAATATACTATTATTAATAACTTGACATGAATATTTATTAATTGGTTTATACAAAATGTGATATGTTTTTTTCAATAATTGATTAATGACCTGAAGAAACATGTGAGATTTTGTTTTTTGGAGGGGCTTTATGAAACAAATTCTAATCATTATGTTTTCATTAGTATTAACCTTTGTTTACGCAACCATCATCAATGTTCCTGGCGACCAACTAACAATACAAGCAGGCATAAATGCCGCAGCAAACAGTGATACAGTGCTTGTACAACCAGAAACTTATGATGAGAACATTAACTTTAACGGAAAACTCATTACAGTTGCATCGCTATTTCTAAACACTCAGGACTCAACTTATATTTCTTCAACAACTATTGATGGGTCTAGTAGTGGTAGTGTTGTAACGTTTAATAATAGTGAGAGTTCTTCTTCAATATTATGCGGATTCACTATTACAAATGGTTCTGCTGGTTTTGGTGGTGGAATTTACTGTAATAGTAATTCCAGTCCAAGTTTAGATAATTTAACAATATCAGATAATTCTGCATCTAGTGGAGGTGGACTTTACTGTAATAGTAATTCCAGTCCAAGTCTACAGAGTGTTACAATATCAGGTAACTCTGCTTCTAATGGTGGTGGGATTTACTGTGTTTCTTCTAGTCCAAGTTTGAAGAATGTAACAATAACAGCCAATACAGGCAGTAATCATGGTGGTGGGATTTACTGTAATCTTTCCAGTCCAAGTTTGGAGAATGTAACAATATCAGATAATATTGTTACTATATATGACGGTGGTGGAATCTGGTGTAATCTTTCCAATCCAATTCTAAATTGTGTAGTAATATCAGATAATTCAGCATATATGTATGGTGGTGGGATTTACTGTGATTCTTCAAGTCCGAGTTTAGAGAATGTAACTATAACAGAAAATAATGCTGGTTGGTATGGTGGTGGGATTTTATGTTTTGATAATTCCAGTCCAAGTTTGATCAATTCAATCATGTGGGATGATTCACCCGAAGAGATAAGTATTGCTTCTGGTTCAGTTACTGCAACATATTCGGATATAGAAGGTGGTTGGACAGGTACCGGTAATATTAATAGCGATCCCTTATTTATAAATGCCGGTAATGGAGATTACCACCTGCAGTCAACTTCTCCATGTATCGATGCAGGAGATCCGGCATCAACATTAGATCCTGACGGCACAAGAGCAGATATGGGAGCATTATTTTATGATCAATCTGCTAATGCCGGAACAGGTTCGGGAACATCAACAGATGGAGAGTTAGTAGTAATTGATGTTATTCCTATTGATTTTGGTAATGGTTTTATAGATCCTGATGTTACTTTTGATCCCGATACTGGTCCTGTTACTGTGGACGTTGTTGTAAGCAATGCAGTTCAAGTTGGCACTCCTCCACCAAATCCCGGTAATGTTGCCCTATCTTATGCTTTAACTTTTACTGGAACTACAGCACAGACATTTCACATGATCCTAAGTTATAGCGGATATAGCGGCACTCCAGCCTATATTGCATGGTGGAATGGCTCTGTATGGCAAGTTCCAGATGCTGTAGTATTTACTTCTCCTGAAGTTAGTTTTGATATTACACCAGCATCAGATAGATCAGGTGGTGAAATTGAAAAAGGATTAATAGAAGGATTACGAGATGGTACTTTTGAGTTTATCTTAGGAGATGATAATCCGCTCCCCGTAAATCTCTCTGCATTCTATGCGCTTTATTTTAATGGAACTCCAACTCTTTATTGGACAACCCAATCAGAGGAAAATAATGAATATTGGAATGTTTACAGGGGAACAAGTGATAACTTTGCCCAAGCTATTTGGCTTAATGCAGGAAATCCTATTCCAGGCAATGGAACTATAAATACTCCATCAGATTATATCTATGTTGATACTGCACCGGTTATCCAGAATACTACCTACTGGTACTGGATAGAAGATATATCATTAGATGGAGAATCGGGAATTCATGAACCCATTACACTTGATATTCCATTTGACGAAACACCACCAACTCCTGATTTTTATGGACTGCATCAGAATTATCCAAATCCATTTAACCCAAGCACCTCGATCAGTTTTGCACTTGAAGAAGAAAGCAATGTAGAGGTCATTGTCTACAATATAAAAGGTGAAAAAATCAAAACGATATTCAATGATCAAGTGTATGCAGATCAAATTCAAATTGTTGTCTGGGACGGAAAGGATGTAACCGGCAAACAAGTTTCATCAGGAATCTATCTCTACAAACTTAATGTAAATGGTAATATTGAAGCAGTTAAGAAATGCGTGCTAGTAAAATGACAAATCTTCTGTCATTTGATCGCATTTCTTTGTGCCAGCAGGTTACATTTTTGCTAATGCATCGATAATTTCCGAGCAACCTCCATCGCGTATATAATTGGCATGGTCTTCGATATTCTCAAATTTGCGTCCTACTATTGCCGAGCACTCGAATTCGTAATCGGAGCTTTTTAAAAATTTTTCTATCAATTCAGCAATTTCGGGATCGTTAAAATCAATTTTACTATCTGGCTCTTTTCCTTTATTGATCCCGTGGATCCATATTGCTGCACCCAGTGCTCCACAGCCACCACCGCATAAACCAATTCCACCGGCAAAACCTGCTGCCATTACCGTTTGCAGTTCGGAAGCACCCATCTTCTCAGCCAATACTGCTGCACAACTTACCGGAGGAGAAGGAGCTTTGGTATTTTTTTCCGAAAGAACTGTGTTTATCTCTTTTAATGCTATCTTGGCAAATTTTGCCGACATGCGCATACAGCCAATTGTCTTACCTTTTATTAAGAAAACATAGATCATTTTCATTGTTGATGAAGATTTATCTATATCAGTAATCTCGAAACAATCAATCTCCCCACTGTTGGCGTGGAAGGCTTTTACAAGCCTCTGAGCCGCAGTAATCGCTTTGGCTTCAGTTTGTGGTCCCGGGCCATAAAGTCTAAACGCTTGTGCTCCTGCAGCAAGGGTAGCGCCCCAGATCATGCCGCACTGGTAGCCATTTTGCATGATTCCACCTGCCAAGGGTATGGAGGCGTGCTCTTCGAGCTCTAATGGATAATCAAATGCCTGGTCGAGAACTCCCGCCAAAGCTGCTGATCAGGCTCCTTCTTTAAGAAATGTACGTATTGTTCCTATCGTTGATATCTTGTTTTTTGATCTAGTCTTCATGTTTCCTCCAATGTTCCTTCACATAATCTAAATATTTACAGCTATCAATATTGACGGTTCTGGCTTGTCAAATTATTTTAAGAATGGTTGATTAAGTTTAATCACTAAATATTTTTCATTATTAATATTAGAATATGCCTTCTTCTATCCAAAATTTTTCTCAATAATAAAAAAAACTTGCAGTAATTAAAGCATTTAATTGTCTAATAATTTTAGTGAGGTCGAAATGAAAAAAATTATACTATTACTGTTTGTTTTGTTTAGTTTAGTTACACTTCTTGTAGCCGAGCAAACTTTCCCTATAATCGATACGGAACAAATCTTGTGCTATGACGACTTTGATGAGATCACTCCGCCTGATCAGGGAGAACCATTTTATGGACAGGATGCACAAAATGATGGAATTCAACCGCTCTATCAGGACAATAATGATGGTTCAGTGCTAGATTTAAACTCCGACCTTATGTGGCAGCAGAATCTCTTCGAAAACAAACTGACTTATGACGAAGCTGTGGCTGGTGCAGATACATTTAACCTGGCAGGATATGATGATTGGCGACTGCCCACTATCAAAGAATCTTATTCTCTAATCATGTTCGACGGTCTTGATCCCAGTGGCTGGAACGGTTCTATTGAAGATCTTATTCCCTTTATTGACATCAATTTTTTTGAATTTGCTTATGGTGACACATTAGAAGGAGAAAGGATCATCGATGCTCAATATGCAAGCAGCACAGAATACGTGAGTACTACTATGTTTGGTGACTTCACGATCTTTGGAGTAAATTTTGCTGATGGAAGGATAAAAGGCTATGGCACTGTTATGCCGGGACCTAATGGAGGAGATAAGAAATTTGAAGTGCGTTATGTTCGCCTGGCAGAAGATTATGGGATCAACGATTTTGTAGATAATGAAGATAATACTGTTTCCGATAACAGCACTAATTTGATGTGGTGCAAGAATGACAGCAATGAAGCCCTGAACTGGGAGGAAGCTTTGGGATGGGTAGAGCAGAAGAATCAAGATAATTATCTGGGCTATAACGACTGGAGGTTGCCAAACATTAAAGAACTGCAAAGCATTGTAGATTATACTCGTTCTCCGGATTTTTCTAACTCAGCAGCACTTGATCCTGTTTTCAATATTACTTCTATCATCAATGCTGGTGGTGAAACCGATTATCCATATTTTTGGAGCAGTACAACACACGCAAACATGACAAATGGTAGTTATGCTTCTTACGTTGCTTTTGGCAGAGCTTTGGGTTGGATGGAAGAACCACCAAATTCTGGAAATTATCAACTCTTGGATGTGCATGGAGCCGGTTCACAGCGCAGCGATCCTAAACAGGGTGATCCCGGGAATTTTCCATATGGTCATGGACCGCAGGGTGATGTGATTAGAATTTACAATTATGTACGTTTAGTTAGAGATTTTACACTAACCAGTTCACAAAATGATATTCCGGAAACAGAAAGTATCCAACTACAACAAAACTCACCTAATCCTTTCAATCCTTCTACAACAATTTCTTTCTCTATTCCCCAAGAGAGTTATGTTGAATTTACCATTTTCAATATCAAAGGTCAAAAAGTTAAAACTCTTGTTAATTCAAACTTGAATAAAGGTATCCATACAGTTATTTGGAATGGAGATGATGAATTAAATGAACCTGTAAGTTCTGGTATATATCTGTACAAAATGAATGTAGATGGTAAAGCTGAAGCAGTGAAGAAATGTTTGCTGTTGAAATGACAAACCTCTGCTACTTTTTCATTCTCAATAGAATGAAAAACCACGGACACACTAAAGACACTTTTTCATTCTCGATAGAATGAAAAACCACGGACACACTAAAGACACTTTTTCATTCTCGATAGAATGAAAAATAACTGACCTACCTCTGCCACTTTTCCATTCTCAATAAAATGACAAACCTGTTTTTATACTCTTTCTTTATGCAGATTATCTTTAAATTGGAAGTGCCATTTCAAACCATTTTCCAGATCATATCTAATTTGACCTTTTAACTGATATTTTATGAGAGAAAACGTAGTTTGAAGACCCATTGTATTAATATTTTTCGGATCTATATCACTTGGAAATCCAACTCCGTTATCACCTAAGTGGATATTTATTGTTTCATCTTCATCTTTGTACAACCTAACACAAACTTCACCTTCTTCATTATTGGGAAACGCATGCTTGAATATATTTGAGATCAGCTCATTTAATACAAGACCCAAAGGTATTGCTGAATCAATTAATACAAACACGTCTTCCAATTCCAATTTCAGCGATATCGTTTCCGATTGGATTTCATAACTAATCATCAACAAAGTTACAAGGTCTTTAATATATTCACTCAAATTAATATGAGATAGATCATTTGCTTGATACAATTTCTGATGAACAAGGCTCATTGATCTTATCCTATTTACAATTTCATGGAATGTTTCTTGTAGAAATTCAATACCTGAGTTTTCTTCTAAAATTCTATTTTCCAAATTACGGGATTGTGTTTTCAACATTGAAGAGATAATTTGCATATTGTTTTTGGTTCGATGGTATATTTCCTGCAAGAGCACATTTTTTTCTTCCAGGTCTGTCTTTATTTGCTCTTCTGCCTGTTTACGCTCGGTGATGTCCAGAACAAATGCTACACCACTGATAGTCGATCCGGGAAAAGTAGCTGCGCCCAATATGATGGGAATTCTTCTGCCGTCCTTATGATAGTATTCTTTCTCGAATGGTGTTAGTGCTCCCCTTTCTGCTAATTCCTGAAGCTTCTCGCTATCTGATTCTGTATATTCAGGAGGAGTCAAGTCACGCCAGCGAAGTTCACCGGATGATAAATCGTCCCTGGAGTATCCAACAAGGTTAAGAAATGTATCATTTGCTTCTATTATCTCACCTTTTGCATCCCAGAACAGTGTACCAATCATGTCAGATTCGAATACAGACCTAAATCTGGTTTCACTTTTCTTCAAAGCCAACTCGTTTGCAATCAACTGCTGATTATTCGCTTCAAGTTGTTGATTAACTGTTCTTAATTGTTGTTCACTTGCGATAAGTTGTTGGTTAGAAGCTCTTAATTGTTGTTCACTTGCGATAAGTTGTTGGTTGGTAACTCTTAATTGTTGTTCACTTGCGATAAGTTGTTGGTTGGTAACTCTCAGTGCTTCTTCTGCTTGCTTTCGTTCGATGATTTCTTTCTTCAACTCATCGAGAGATGCTTTTAAATCTTGAGTCATTTTATTAAATGCAGCCGCCAAATCACCAATCTCGTCTTTAGTTTTGATCTCAACTCTATGTTCAAGATTTCCTTTTCCGATTACTTCAGCACCTCGGATTAATTTATTTAGTGGTTTTGAGATACTCCTGGCAACAAGAAGTGATGTAGATGTTACAATAATAGCAAGAATTATCATTAATATTACATTCAGGTTTGAAGCTACTCTTTGAGTTTTCATTGCTTCATTATGTGCCATTTCAGCAAGTCTAGAAGCATCGGTGATTATCGAGTGTGATGTTATTAATAGCTGAGCCACCAGTATTTCCTCTAGCCCGGTAATAGCAACAATCTTCTCCTGAGAAGCTCCCTCTTGAATATATTTTTGTTTTTCTCTGTAATTTTCAGTTACTTGTGAGAATAAATTACTAAGAGTTGCATGATCTTCTCGTATTGATTTCAGCCTTTCTTCTTCTGCTAATTCATTAAGAATCTTTCCAATAGACTTGTATTTTAGATTCCACTGGTACTTCATCCGCTTTTCATGGTGCAGCAAATAGTCATATGTAACTATGTCAAGCTCTGATACAGATTCGTACACATCCATCAGCAGACGATGTTTCCTGTTTTCCTCAGTTATCAAACCTGAACTTAGTGAAACTATAGAAACGAGGACTACAACCAAGAAAATTGAGATCCCGGCACTTAAATATAATCTGCTTTTGATGTTCATTTGAAACCTCCGTATTAATGTATTATCCCAACAGCTTCCGGTTTAACCTTTTCCAGAGCGTCCAGGTAAATATAATCAAGATAATTTGGAACCTCTGTTGCTTCAGTTAGTCTATGTTTTATTCTCCATCGTGCCTGGTTTTCAAATGTGATCAACATAGCCTGTTCAAGGATAACAACAAACTCTTGTTTTGACCAACTGTAATCTATATAGTCCGATTCATAATTAAATCTGTTCTTCACAAACTTTTTGGCTTCTATAGGATGGTCTTTAACATATACCTCTGCCTCTAATACTGATTTGATAAAGTCCTCAGCTGCTGCAGAATTGTTTTCAATCCAATCCTCTTTTGTAAGTAATACAAAGTAAAAATCCTGTCCCCCAGACCAGCTTATTACATTATTGCCTAGTTGTTCTTTTATATCATAAACATTAGGGTCCCATGTAAAACCAGCATCAATATCTCCATTAAGCACAGCCTCTACTATTTCACTTGGTTTTAAATCGACAAGATCTACATTTTTGTATGAAAGAGCGTTTAATATTAAAAATCTTCCAAGAGCAAACTCACCACCGCTTTTTTTTGTAACTCCAATCTTTTTCCCTATTAAATCATCTATTGTTGTTATTCCTTTGTCTTTTCGGGCGACTAATTCTTTAACTTCTGCGGTAGAAACAGTTCCCAAAACCCTAAGGTCTGTATTGTCAAAACTGTTGCTAATAAAAACAAAATCAGCAGAAGTGGCTATATCAGCTTCTCTATTCATAAGGGCATCAGTAGCAGCCTTACCAGATTCATAATCTTTTATTGTCACTTCTAAACCATTTTCTTCAAAAAATCCCTGATCCTCGGCAATATAAACAAGTGCTCCAGTCTCTCCAGCATATGCAGCTAAGGTTATTTTCTTAACAGGTCCTGTATATTTTGGCTTCCCTTGGTTCAACCAAAGATAACCACCAAACAAGATTCCAATTATAACAACAACTGCAATAATAATTCTTATATTTTTCATTTTTTTCTCCTAATATCTGGTTGCGGGTTTGTCTCATTGTCACAGCCTGTAAGATAAAATATCATAAAAAGAAATATTATAAAAAATAGAATAAATTTAATTTTAAATTT
>JAGLPW010000090.1 GCA_023137125.1 Candidatus Cloacimonadota bacterium
ACCATACTATCCATCACAATCATCAACAAGTATAAAGGAAAAAATAAATGGTAAAAACAAAACCAAATAAGGAGGAGAAGTGAAAAAAGTACTAGTTATCTTAATTCTTACTTTAATGATCGTGGGATCTTTGCATGCTGAGACAAAGTTCAAGATGGAACTTTGGAATCGTTGGACTTACCAGATGAGTGACGGTGAAGTAACAAAAAACGAAATGGCTCTTAAACGGGGCTATTTCCGTTTGGAACCAAAATTCAGTGAAGATATTAAGGGTCGGTTCAATTTAGATTTTTTTAGTGATGATGACAATAAGGTTGCAGATGGAGCAGGTTTAAAGATCAAATATGCATATCTTGATTTTAATAATTTACTTCCAATCAAGGATTCCAAGCTTACAATTGGATTAATGCAAACTTATTTTGGAACGATCTATGAATGGAACTATACAACAATTGAAGGAGATCCTTCCGACATATACAAATTTGTTAGTTCAACAGATTTTGGTTTTGGTGTTAGCGGTAAAATTCCTAACGAATTCGGATCATACAATCTTGCTATTTACAATGGTGAAGGTTACAAAAATGTAGGTAAAAACATCAATACAGATATGAACTTTGCAGCAAACTTCAGGATAACCACTTTTAATAGTGTAATCCTTGGTGGTTCATATATGTACAGAACGGAAAAAAACAGTGATGCAGATAACCGTGAAGAATACAATTTAATAGCTGGAATAGGAAAATTTGCATTTGGTGATTTCACCGTTCTTGCAGAATATCTCTATAAGGTGAAATCCCTACCCAATACAGATTCTGAAGAAGATAATGTAAAATCAAGCGTTATAACTATAATGCCAGTTTACAAAATTAATGATAAATTCGAACTATTAGCTCGGTATGACATTTATGATCCAGATAAGGATGCAGATAATGATGTAGAAAATACTATTATTGCCGGTTTGAATTATCACATAATGAGAGATGCTAATAATGCTCCTAAATTATTTGTTCAAACGAACTATAAAATTACACAATACGAGGCAGATAATGAAGAAGATGTTCAAGAAATATTAGTTCAACTTCGTTGGATATTCTCAGAAGTAATTAATAAAAACTAAGGAGAAAACAATGACGAATAATTCTGAAACAGCTTTAAGTATTAAAAAATGGCAAAAGAAAATGTTCTGGATGATGTGGATAACCTATGCATCATTTTACCTTTTACGTGTAAACATATCAATCGCTATGCCAAGCATTATGAGTGAGTTTGGATTAACTAAAACCAACATGGGTGTTGTACTTACTAGTCTATTCTTTGCATACGCTATTGGACAGTTTATAAATGGCCAACTTGGAGATAAGATCAATGCAAGAAGGATAATTACATTTGGTTTGATCTCCTCGGCAATACTCAATATCATATTCGGATTTGCTGCAGGTTCATTAATATTGATGGCAGTTCTCTGGGGTCTCAATGGTTATGTTCAATCAATGGGCTGGGGTCCTACTGTAAAAACAAAAGCAAATTGGTTTCCAAAAAATATAAGAGGAAAAATTTCAGGGAAACTTGGTACAAGCTATATAATTGGAGGAGCATTTTCCTGGTTTCTGGCTGGTACGATCGCGAAATATTTTAATTGGCGTTTCACTTTCTTTATACCTGCTATAATCTGTATTATTATAGCAATTCATTGGTACATAAGAGCACGTAATGCACCTGAAGAAGTGGGTTTACCAACTTTGGAAGAACAGGAAAAAGGAATTGATAATAATGAAACTAAAAAGGATCATCATATAGGTTTCAATAATACGTTAAAGATAACTCTGTTAAATCCTTATGTATGGTTTGCGGGATTAGCTCTTTTTGGATTGAATATTGTTCGATACGGTTTTATGAGCTGGGCACCTACTTACATGTTCGAAGAACAGGGTGCTGAGATTTCTCTAGCTGCTTATAAAGCAATAGCATTCCCGGTAGCTGGTGGTTTGGGAGCAATCTTTGCAGGTTGGGCATCAGATCACATTTTTAAACATCGTAGAGCACCGATAGCATTTATAATGCTACTATTATTAGCTGCATCATGCTATCTTTATCGAATAGTTCCCGGAGCTAATTGGGTTCTCAGTTTAGTAATATTATTATTTATTGGATTCTTTACTTTTGGTCCTCATGTACTTCTTGTAGCAGCATTACCGGCAGATCTGGGATCTAGAAAAGCGGCTTCATCCGTAACAGGATTTATTGATGCTATGGGTTATGTAGGAGCAGCTTTAACAGGTGTAGGTACCGGTTACCTTATTGATAATTTCAGTTGGGATGCAGCCTTTTATTTTTGGATATTTGGTGCTGTATTTGCAGCTATAATGATTCTATTCGTTTGGAAAGCTGAATTGAAAAGAAGTTAATTAGATAATTTATTAAGAAATCCTTATAAATTCTTATTCTTTATAAGGATTTTTTTATTTACATTCACTTGAATTATCCACAAAATGATCATGTAAATATTGGCAAGTCCGATAGTGAAAGCAAAGAAAATAATTGGTCTGAATAAAAAGGCAGAAATAATTATGATAAAAGCACTGGCTGTAGGACCGATCCAAAACCATAATTTAATTAATAACTTATTATAATTATAATATGTTTCCCTATCATATACTTCCTGATCATCCACTTTAAATAATTGTAAGCGAGAATATCCAAGGTATACTATAATTAGAATTTTCTCAAATAATTTACCTTTCTGGTGTTTTATTACATTAAGCTCAGTAGTGAATTTTTCCTTCTCTTCCCACGTTGATGTTTGCTTACCTAAACCATGAGACATGAATTCAGATCTATAGTAATCAACTAACATAGCATGGATGATATGGCTGAAAGCTGCAATTATTATAAACCACCAATAACTAAATGGTAAAAATTTTACATTGATCAATCCTTTTCCAAAACCAATACCCATTCCAATATAAATTGATGTACCAACAATGTAATCTGAAACCCCATCGATAATTCTACCAACAGCTGTCCCATTATTTTTTAAGCGAGCTATCATTCCATCTACACAATCCAGAACCATACTAAAAAAATACAACGACCCAGCTATCACAAAGCTTACAACATCACCACGTGAGAAAAAATAAGCGCTTGTTATTCCCACTATCGTCGTCATTAATGAAACCTGATTTGGAGTAATGGAAGTTGGATAAAATAACTTAACAAAAATAAAAGCGATCGGCCTTAATATATAAAGGGTTAAGGTTTCATCAAATATGGCATGCTTAATCGATTTTTTATAATCCCTAAACATTTGTTTGTTATATTCTTTTAACTTTGAATTCTTTTTAGTCATTTAAAAACCTCTTTCTGCAATAGTACCATTATCAATGCTGGGATCAAAATCAGGATCCGGAACTTCCCAGTTTCCATAATTAATACTAAGATATTCTTTCACATTTGAGGGGATATTCACTTTCCTGTCTTCCCACATGATAGTATCTAATTTATCAAAGAACTTACTTTCAGAATGTTTCAGTGCATTCATTATTATCCAATGATATTTATCATTAACCTTATACTTACAAAAAAGGTCAATATGAAAATTTATTCTGAGCAATCTTTCAAGTGGAGTTTTCAGTTTAATTGAACGAAACCTTCCTGGTAACCATTTGTTAGATGTTATATTTTTTTTCACAAAAAAATATGGAAAAAATTT
>JAGLPW010000091.1 GCA_023137125.1 Candidatus Cloacimonadota bacterium
GCATCATGATCCCATGGCAGCAAATCTCCATCCCTAATAATACCCAGAAGCGTTCCTTCATCCATCCAATAAGGTATATTGTTTCTCTCGAGAATATTAATAACTCTTAGAATTGCTCTTTTCATACGAATTCTATATTTTCCGGTTAATTCAACTTTCTTTGTTTTAGATTTTCTAATTCTCTTTTTTGTTGGAACATTATTTATTATTTTATCGTCAACAATAGATTTATCATGTATACTGCTTATCCAATATTTCTCTTCATTTTCCCAATCACCATATCTTTTTTGTAAATATTTTTTAGCATTGGATGGTATTGGATATTTCACATTCATTGCTTCTATTATCTCGAGTTCATCAAAATAATTGGAATTAACCCATTTACAACTACGTTTATCAACCCAAACATATTTCTTATCTTTCTTATATTTAAAAGTCACTTTTATTTTTGTTCCAGAATTGCGATGTTTACTCCAGGCTTTTAATATCTTTAATTTGGGGAAATCATTATCAATCCAAATTCTGCCAGACCTATCGATCATTTTCCTGAATCTGTATTTAGGGAAGAATTTTTTTTCTAGATTTATAACATCGTTATAATAATCACCAGGCACTGCTATATCTATATTTTTATGCCATTCCAGACTTTTCCCTTCTCTAACAACTCCAAGTAAAGTACCAGAATCCAACCAAAATGGGATATTGTTTTTCTTTAATATTCGGCACGTATTATAGAATATTTTAGATTTAAGGGGGTCTTTATATCTCAAAATCATCTCCATCTAGATCATCATTTTTAGTTTAGCTTTAATCCAATTAACAGCTCTTTCATTTGCATGTCCATCATTAAAATAAAAAGTACTATTACGTACATTTTCTATCTGATCAGTAAATGGATGATTATCTATTGATTCTATTATTAATTTGTTGATATTATCATCATCAGGATTATAGTTGAAACCACATGAAAAAACACTGAACTTCTCTTGAGTTGCCCATTTTGCCTTTTCTAAATCTTTCTTACTTGTTTTAACTAGAATCAATGGTTTGCCAAAGAATAACCAATCATACATTAAAGAAGAATTCTCTCCTATTAACAGATCTGCTATGGCAAGATTATTCACTAAGCTTATTTCATCAGGATCAATTAAATATACATTTTCAATTTTATTTTTTTTTATAAATTCCCTGATGAATTTATAATTCTTCACATCATATGGATGTGTTCTTATAAGAAGATTATGTTCTAATGTTATTTGAGTACAGAACTTTTCATAAGTTTCAAGTAATGAACCGTGTCCTTTCTCCCATGTTGGAGCATAAAGAATATTTTTTCTTGTGTTATCTTTTATTCCAATCTTTATTAGTGTGCTGGGAATATTATAATTTTTATTAATAATATCATCTGACCTAAGATGTCCTATTTTTATAACTCGTTTATTAAAATTCTGTAATCCATAGGAGTAGTGTTTATATTTTAGGTAATCTTTCTCACCAGAAACAAAATAATAATCATAACGACTAATAGGAAAATTTCTTCCTTTAAAGTTTTTGTCTAAACCCATACCGTGATAAATTAGGACATTTTTAAACTTTTTTGTTCTTCGAAGATAATACCTTCTATTTAAAGTCATTTCCAAGATCAGTCCACTAACTTGATTTGGCAGGTCTTTCCGATTTGAATGAAGATAAATATTTTTTTCTCCAACTTGGTTAAGAAGACGTGTGTAATATTTTGGATGGGTTAGTATGAATTTTCCACCGAGTTCATTATATATTTGCCATATATAGCTATATTGATAATAGGAACGTGCACGGAAAAATAAATTCGTCATATCACCTCAATTCCAATAATCAATCATCGATTTATATTTAGCCACCAGCTACAAGATGCACTATTTTTATATCATCGCTATCATTTATTATCTGAGTAGCAAAGGATTTCTTATTGATGAGCCGACCATTAATTTTAACAATACTGAGATGAATTAGAAAATTATTTTTTCTCAGCAACTTTTCTACTGTTAATCCCTTTTCCCAAAGAAATTCGTTATTATTTATCATTATCATGAGATACCCACTCATACTTTTCTTAATCATACTCAAAAATCATTGTGTAACAAATTTGTGTGAGAGATATTGTCAAGTTCGATTCACTTCCAATAAAATCATGGACATTTATTATCGCTACCTTTTCTTGGTTTAAGAAGTGAATGAGAAAAGGAATAATTATGAGAGCTATTTTAATTTCAGCAGGTAAGGGAACCAGGCTTTATCCACTAACCAAAAACACACCTAAAAGTCTTTTAGAAGTAGGAGATGGACTCACATTATTAGAAGCACAATTACATAGTCTTCAAGAAGCAGGAATTGTTGATGTAACAATAATTGTTGGTTATCGGGCTGAGCAGATTGAAGCAAAATTACACAAATATAAAAATGAATTTAATATTAATACCGTTTATAATCCTTTCTATGATGTATCAAATAATCTTATTTCTGTATGGATGGCTCGTAATTTCATGCAAGATGACTTTATTACTATAAATGGTGATGATATGTTTACCTCTTCTGTGATTATAAATCTAATGAAAAGTAAACACAATATTACAATGGTAATGGATGAAAGAGATGAATATGACGAAGACGATATGAAGATAATCCACAAAGATGGATTAGTATTGGAAGTTAGCAAGCAGATTGATCCTACTAAAGCTAATGGAGAATCGGTGGGGATAATCAAGTTTAGTGGGCATGGTCCACAAATATATTTAAATATACTAGAAGAAATGGTTCGTCATCCTGAAAACAAGAACGTTTTCTATCTAAAAGCAATTCAGGAAATTGTTAACAAAGGATATCCAGTCCATTTTTCAAAATGTAATCCAGAAGATTGGGGTGAACTGGATTTCCATCCCGATTTAATGATGATCCGTGAATATGTGACCCAAACTAACCTAGTTGATAAAATTTTCGGTAAAAATTGAGTTATATGATTCATAATATTCTAAAAGATAAAGAAATAATTTTAGCCTCAGCTTCACCACGTAGAAAGGAAATCTTCAAAATGATCGGAATATCAGCACTGCAGATGCCGGCGCATATTGATGAGGATAATTTCTGCAATAATCCAAGAAAACTTGTAATAACACATGCAGAGAACAAAGCTCTTGCAATAAGAAAAATTGTGGATAATGATTATCTGATAGTTGGCAGCGATACAATTGTTTACCAAAAATCAGAGATTTTAGAAAAACCAGAAACCAAGCACCAGGCTGCAGATTTTCTTACACGCCTTTCCGGAACACATCACTATGTTTATACAGGAGTTGCGATATCATATAAGAATCAAATCTATTCCGGTTATGAAAAGACAAAAGTTTTTTTTAGAAATCTTAGCGCATATGAGATCGAGGAATATATAAATACAAAAGAGCCTATGGATAAGGCTGGAGCGTACGGGATCCAGGGAATGGGAAGTCAATTCGTGAAGAGAATTTCCGGTTGTTATTTTAATGTTATGGGATTCCCAGTTTATCGCTTTTACAAATTATTAGAGGAAATATTATGAAAAAGATATTAATAAATAATCCATCATCCATTGCAACGATGAATGATGAGCTAGATGAATGGAGCGGTGGTCACATACTCATTGAAGGTGATAAAATCGTTTCTATTGGTAAACAACCGTACAATGGAAATTTCGATGAAGTAATAGATGCGACCGGAATGGTTGTTCTACCCGGATTTATAAATACTCATCACCACCTATTTCAATCGTTAACTAGGAACATCCCGCGAATGCAGGATGAAGAGCTGTTCCCTTGGCTGATAAACCATTATGAAGTGTGGCGTGGAGTTAATGATGAAGCGATATTTACAAGTGCTAAGACCGGACTTTTGGAGATGATGTTCAGTGGTGTATCAACCAGTTCAGATCATCTTTATCTTTTCCCATCAAAATGCAATAATGAACTCATAGATATTGAAATTAAAGCTGCTCAAAAATTAGGGATTCGTTTCCAGCCAACTCGCGGTTCTATGTCGTTAAGTAAAAAAGATGGTGGACTTCCACCGGATGATGTAGTTCAAACAGAAGAAGAGATCATGAAGGATTCTCTTCGATTAATAGAAAAATATCACGACTCCAAAGATGGTGCAATGATACGGATTTCGTTGGCTCCATGCTCCCCATTTTCCGTAACATCAGAATTAATGAAACAAACTGCTAAATTGGCAAAAGAAAAAAACTTGATGTTTCACACACACTTGGCAGAAACATTTGACGAAGAAAATTTCTGTATTGAAAAATTTGGAGATCGCCCGGCTGCTTATCTCGATTCACTTGGATGGATCAGCGGAAATGCCTGGGTAGCTCATGCTGTTCATCTTTCTGATGAAGAGATCGCAAAGATGGGGGCATGCGGAATGGGAATCTCCCATTGTCCATCTTCTAATATGCGCCTTGGTTCAGGAATTGCCAGAATAAAAGAGATGTTGAAAGCAGGAGTTGCTGTAAGTTTAGCTGTGGATGGATCTGCTTCAAACGATTCTAGTAATATGCTTTCTGAAATCAGGCAAGCAATGATGCTTAGCCGTTTACGAGAACCTGAATTTTGGTTAACTGCCCGAGAAGTTCTTCGCATTGCAACTCGCGGAGGTGCTGCAGCTCTTGGAAGAGATGATATCGGAGAATTATCCGTTGGGAAACAAGCAGATATTGCCTTATTCTCACTCAAGTCTTTGGAATATGCAGGTTCACTTTCTGATCCTTTGGCAGCACTAGTTTTTACTCAGCGCATGAGACCAGTAGATCATCTGATCATTAACGGAAATATCAGAATCAAAAATGGAAAAACAGACATTGATCTGAAAAAACTTATTGAAGATCATAATAGAATTAGTGCCGAATTGATTGAACGAGCACAACAAAACACCGGTATTGATTTCTTGAAAGCAGAATAGTCATGAAGTTATTTTATAATGCACAATTTCATACGATAAAGGAAGAAGAAGACATTGTCTCTGCTGTGTTGGTAGATGATAAGGGATACATCAAAGAAACCTTTATTCAAACTCCAGAAATTGAGAATATTGAGAAGATCGATCTCAAGAAAGATTTTGTTTACCCCGGATTTATTGATACTCACACTCACTCATTTGAGGGTGGATTATACACCTTAAATGCAAATTTGGAAAGCGTTACATGTTTGAGTGAAGTTTTTGAGATCTTGTCTAAAACAAAACCGATAAGTGGAAAGATCTTTGCTTTTCATTTTGATGAAAACAATGTAGAAGAAAAGAGATTTCCTACTATTACTGAGCTTGATAATATCTCTCCAAATATTCCTCTAATCTTAAGACGAGTTGATGGTCATAGTTGTGTAATAAATTCCAAAGCTGCCAAAATGATAGATTGGGAAAAACCTCTTCCTTCAACTTTTGATGGTCATCTTTTTGGAAGAGCAAATGGAAAAGCATCAAACTGGTTCCATAGAGATCTTACTGATGAAGCAATTCTCAAATCATATCAGCAAGCTGCAAACATTGCACTACAAAACGGTCATACTGTTATTCACACGATGATAGGTGATGCTTATTCCGACATTAAACATTATAAACTGATCAAAGAAAATTTGCATCTATTACCAATTGAATTTGTATTGTATCCACAAATAACAGATGTAGATGTTGCATTGGAAATTGGTTCTCCCAGAATTGGTGGATGTGTTCTAGCTGATGGCTCAATCGGTTCACATTCTGCAGCTTTATTAGAGCCATATTCCGATAAACCTGAAACATCCGGAATTTTATATCGCTCCAATGATTTCTGGCAAAATTTTGTTCAAAGAGCTCATAAAAACAATTTACAGGTTGCCGTTCATTGTATTGGTGATGCTGCGATTTCTCAAATACTTAGTTGTTACGAAAATGTTCAAAGAGAAGATCCAAAAGACCTGAAACACATGATAATCCATAATGAGCTAACTTCCGATGATATACTTGATAAAATGAAAAGAGCAAATGTGAGTGCCATAATGCAGCCGATGTTTGATAGATTATGGGCTGGCAAGAATGGACTTTATGAGAAACGATTGGGAGTAAAGAGAACTTCCAACACTACTAGACTTGCCTCTGTTTATAATAGGAATATCCTGCTTACTGGTAGTTCTGACTGGTACATAACCAATATAAATGCATTAATGGGAATTGATGCAGCTACCAGAATTCATAACGAGAAAGAACAACTCACACCGTATCAGGCTATTGAAATTTACACAAAAAATGCTGCAATTCTTTCCGGTGATCAAAATAGATTTGGAACAATTGAAAAAGGTAAATTAGCAAATTTTGTATGTTTGAAAGAGAATATTTTAGTAAGCAAGTCAATAAAGGATATTCCAATTAGCTCTGTAATAATTAAGGGAATTCAAAACAGTATTTAATATTATTAATATGTAAAAAAAAGCTCCCAAATTTCGGGAGCTTTTATCTTTTAAATTATTTAAAATTTTTCAGTTCTTATTTTGCATTTTATATGCTATTAATACATTATTCAAAAGCATTGCAGTTGTTATTGTTCCAATGCCACCGGGTACAGGAGTAATCGCAGAAACTTTTTCAAAGCAAACTTCATAATCTACATCACCAACATACCGATAATCCTTCTCAGCATCCTCTATTTGATTAACACCAACATCAATAACAATTGCCTTATCACTTACCATATCGGATTTGATGAATAGAGGTTTTCCAATTGCCGCAATGAGAATATCTGCCTGTTTTGTGTGGAAAGCCAGATCTTTTGTTCTACTGTGGCAGACTGTTACAGTTGCATTTCCTGTATCAGATTTTCTTAATAACAAGTTTGCCAACGGTTTTCCCACGATATCACTTCTTCCAACAATAACAATATGCTTTCCGTTTGTTTCAATTTCGTTATGGGTAAGAAGTTCTAATACTGCTGCTGGTGTAGCCGGGATAAATCCTTCCTTATCAAGAACAAGATTCCCCATATTTAATGGATGGAATGCATCAACATCTTTATTGGAATCGATCTTCATAACAATTTCAGACTCATCTAAGTGAGAGGGTAACGGCTTTTGCAGCATTATTGCATTTACTTGTGCATCGTTATTCAGAGTATCTATTTTCTCTAATAATGATTGTTGATCAATTGAAACATCTAGAATTCTAGTTTCAACTTCAATACCGATCTTGGAACCTTTTTTCTCCAAATTCTGCACGTAATATTCTGCAGCCGGATCATTCCCAATAAGTAATATTACTAATTTTGGTGTGATCTTTTTTAGTTCAATATTCTCTTTGATATCGGCATAAATATTTTTTGCGATTTTTCTTCCGGATAGTCGTTTACTCATTGTATTTTCTCCGGATCCTTTGAATTCCAGTTGCTTTTCCTGTATTTTCATTAATTCCTACAACAATAGCATTTATCTGAAGTCCACCTTCGGCTGGTTTAAATTGTTGAGGCATTGAAGTTATCATTTTTCTAATAACGATCTCTTTATCAATTCCTATACATGAGTCATGCGGACCTGTCATTCCAACGTCGGAAATATATGCGGTTTTATTTGGGAGAATCTCTTCATCAGCAGTTTGAACGTGAGTATGTGTTCCTATCAGAGCACTTACTCTTCCGTCAAAATAAAAAGCCAAAGCTCTTTTCTCAGCTGTAGCTTCAGCATGAAGATCAACAAAGATATTATTAGTAATCTCTTTTATTTCGGGTAGGATATTCTCAAGAGCAATAAACGGTGAATCGATTGGACTCATATACACTTGCCCGATCAAATTGATAACTGCTAATTTAGAATTACCGATAGTTGCAATATAATGAGTTGCACCAACGGCTTTTTCAGAATAATTAAGGGGTTTAAGGATCCGCGTTTCTCTTTTTAGATATTCAATAGATTCTTTTCTGTCCCAGATATGGTTACCACTAGTGAAACAATCAACACCACATAAGAATAATTCTGTTGCTGTTTTTTCCGTTATTCCTTTTCCGTGCGCAGCATTTTCCCCATTAGCAATACAATAATCTATTTCAAATTCCTTCCTTAATTCAGGAAGATACTTTTTCATCAATTTTCTTCCGGGTGAACCAAAAATATCACCAATAAATAAAATATTCATTATTTTGCAATTGCAGTTTGTCGTGTCTCACGAATTACTAAAACTTTTATCTGACCTGGATATTGCATTTCTGCTTCTATTTTTTCCGCAATATCAGAAGCCACAAATGCTGTATGTTTATCGTCAACCGAAACAGGATCTACAATTATTCTTAATTCACGTCCAGCTTGGATAGCAAAAGATTTATTTACACCTTCAATCGAATTTGCAATTTCTTCCATTTTAGTAAGACGTTTCATATATGTTTCAAGCATTTCTCTTCTTGCACCTGGTCTTGCACCGGAAACTGCATCTGCAACCTGAGTAAGTACTGCATAAACACTTTGATATTCAACTTCTTCATGATGAGCTTCTATAGCATTGACAACTATTTTGCTTTCTCCATTCTTACGTGCAACATTTGCACCGAGACTGGCATGTGAACCATCATATTCGTGGTCTATTGCTTTTCCAAGGTCATGCAGAAACCCGCAACGCCGTGCCAGTTCCTGATCAAGATTCAATTCGGT
>JAGLPW010000092.1 GCA_023137125.1 Candidatus Cloacimonadota bacterium
TTTGGTGAGATGTTATGAATATTTGTTTCCATACATGCTTTTTCACCGATCTTAACAAGATTGCTATCCATTTCCTTAGCAATTTTTTCGATTACTTGTTCAATACGTCCCGGATGAATTCTGCCATCCTGGATCAATTTTTCCAGAGAAAGGCGAGCAATTTCCCGACGTACAGGATCAAAGCCAGAAAGAACTACAGCTTCAGGAGTGTCATCGATGATCAGGTCAATCCCTGATGCTTGCTCAAAAGCTCTAATATTCCTGCCTTCTCTACCGATTATTCTTCCCTTCATTTCATCATCCGGAAGTGAAACAACAGAAACTGTAGATTCAGAAACATAATCTACAGCAACCCTTTGAATGGCTGTAGAGAGAATTCCTGCTACAAGCTGATCTGCTTCTGCTTTAGTATTTTCAGCTATTCTGCGGATCTCGATCGCAGCTTCATTACGAGCTTTATTTTTTAGATTATTTTTCAGTATTTGAATTGCTTCGTCACGAGATAGTCTGGCAATTTCAGATAGTTTTGTGTTCTGCTGTTCGATTAGTTCATCAAGTTCTTCTTTCTTAGAAGCGATCTCGATTTCTTTAACCTTATTTTCTTTCTCAAATTCTTGAAGCTTTTCTTCTTTTTTATCGAGATTTTCTAATCTGTTATCAAGTTTTGTAACACGTTCGTTGTATTCTTTTTCTAATGTATAGATCTCTCGCTTACGTGTGCTGATCTCATCTTCATACTCTTTTTGAACTTTGTACCACTCTTCTTTAGCTTCTAAAATTGCAGTTTTCTTCAAATTTTCGGTTTCATGTTTTGCATCATCAATTATTTTCTTAGCAAATTCGTTTGAAGAAAGAATTCTTTTATCTGCAGAAGATTTCCTTACAAAATTTATGATCAGGGAAATAAAAAACCCGATCAAAAATGCAATTCCAATGTAAATTAAATCTATATAGTGCATTGTTTACCTCACTTTGATCTATTATTTTACCCGCGATACCGTGTACCATGTACTTCTGGAACCTTGGAACAAGGTGGACGTCTACCGTTTTTTGCTTTGCATCTCCAGATCATGTCTGGTTCATGCGCCACAAAGGGCCTGACTTCCTATTCATTATTGGTTCTGAATATCGATAATATCACGAATACCGCAGGCAATTATTTTTCACCAATTTCTATTTTATCTAACAGATCATTGATCTGTTCAAATTTTTCTGATAAAGTCTTATAATCATCAATTTCAGAAAGATATTTCTCCGTCATTGACAAAGCATAAAGAACTAATAATTTATTTTGATCTACTGTATTGAACCTTTCGTTAAGCTTCTCTAATTGACTCTCTACATATTCAGCTGTCTCTATCAATTTTTCAGGTTCATCACTTCTAAAATAATATGTTCTGCCTAAAATCTTAATTTCAATAGATTTCATTGATCTTTATAAATCATTCAATTGATTAAAAATGCTATCAATCTTAGTTGATGCCTCTTTCATTTTATTATTATAATCATCTAACTGGTCACGAAGATTTCTGTTTTCGGTTTTAAGGAATTCGATCTCTTCTATTTGTTTGCGATCAGATTCTACTAATCTTAATAATTTTTCTTCATTTTCATTTTTGAACTCACTAAGTGTAGCATTCTGATTTTTAAGTTCTGTATTAGCAATTACAGCATCAGCATACTTGCTTTTTATTTCGGTATAACCATTTATTAATTTTTGAATTTTTTCATCCAGACTAAGTACTGATCTATCTTCCATATTTACCTCATCTCAGCATTGTATGAATTTTTTAAAGCCTTTATAACTTTTTTAAGAATATTATTAATATATTCATCCGTCAAGGTTTTTGTATCTGAACTGAAAACAAGACTAAATGTAAGACTGTGAAATCCCTCTTTGATATTTTTTCCTGCAAATTCATCGAAAAGAGTAATCTTTGAAATGCTATTTTTCCCAGCTTTCCTTATGGTTTTAATTAAATCTGCATATTTATGTTCTTTTGAGATCACAAAAGAAATATCTCTAAGAACTGGTGGAAATTTTGGAATATTCTCAAAAACCGGATAGTGAAATGTATCCAGCGCGAAAATGGCATCAAGATCGATATCAAAAGCAAATGTAGGAATATCAATATCATATTTTGCAACAATTTTTGGATCCATCTTTCCTAAGCTAGCAATAACATCTCCGTTTATTATTATTGCAGCTCCCATTCCAGGCTGATAAAAAGGTTCATCGGATATCTGATATTCGCAATTTTCTAACTTTAATTCTGCAAGAATATTTTCTATTATTCCTTTAACATCATAAAAATCTATTTGCTCAGATTTATCTTTCCAATAAACAGGATCAAGTTCACCAGAAAGAATCCCGGAAAGGTGCAGTTTCTCGGTTGCAAGTTTTTCATCTTTCCTTGTAAAAACTTTTTTCATTTCGAAAATTCTAATATTTTTTTGTCCGTGATTTATATTATAAAGTGCGTTTTTAAGAAGACTTGGTAATAACATGGAACGCATAATGGAGAAACTTTCTCCTAAAGGATTCTTTAGTTCTGCAAAATCTCTGCGTTGATCTTCTTTGTTAATATTAAATTTATCCAGATCATTTGGATCTCCGAAATTCCAATTGATAACCTCTGAGAATCCATAATTCACTAGTGTATCTTCCACTTTTCTACGTGCATAGAAAACCGGCTTGTTCATAATATCCTGAGATTTCAAAAATGTTGGTACATTATCATAACCGTATAGACGGATCACTTCCTCAATAAGATCTATCTCTCGGATTAGATCTTTTCTATAATAAGGAATCTCAAATTCCAATTTATCTTCAGATTCTTTGGTAAACTTCAATCCCAAAGCGGTAAGATATACTACGATCTGCTTTGAAGAAATCTCTATTGAGAGAATTTTCTTCACTCTTGAAGGACGAATTGTAACTTTTTCTAATTCCATCTTTGATGGGAATGAATCCAGCTTTCCTTTCAAGAGTTCTCCACCAGCAATTTCAAGGATCAATTCACAAGCTCTATTGCTTGCCAGTTCAGCAACTTCATCTGTTATATCCCGTTCAAAACGATAGGAAGAATCTGTTGATATCTTCATACGACCAGCAGTCCTACGAATAGAAGAATATAAGAAATTTGCTGCTTCAATAACAATATCTTTAGTCTCAGGAGTAATATGAGAATTCTCACCTCCGATAATGCCGGCTAGTGCAATTACCCGCTCTTCATCTGCAATTACAATATCATTTTTCTTAAGTTTATAAGTAACTTCATCCAGAGCCGGGAATTCTTCATTTTCTTTAGCTTTACGCACAATTATCTTCTTCCCATTGATTAGAGTGTAATCAAATGCGTGAAGTGGATGACCAAATTCCATCATTACGAAATTTGTGATATCAACTACATTATTAATGGGTCGTAAACCGACAGAGATCAGTTGTTTTTTAAGCCAATTTGGAGATTCCTTGATTTCAACATTTTTTATAATTCTGGCTGTATATCTTGTACAAAGACCTGGAACTTTATTTTCTAAAGAGAGATGATCTTCTATTGGTTCATTGCTTTCATTGAGTTTACTCTTGGGTAAAGTGAGTGGAAGTTTCAATAAAGCAGAAAGATCTCTTGCAACACCAATTATTCCAAGTAGGTCGGGGCGATTTGGAGTAATTTCCACATTGTAACAAGTATCTTCAATTCCAAGATAAGATGCAAGATCTGTCCCAATTGGAGCATCTTTCGGAAGGATCATAATTCCATCATGGTCATCAGAAATTCCAAGTTCATCTTCAGAGCAAAGCATTCCAAAAGAAATTTCACCACGAAGCTTAGCTTTCTTGATCTTGAAATCCTTTAGTTGCGTTCCAATTTTTGCAAAAGCAACTTTGATCCCATCTTTACAATTAGGAGCTCCACAAATCACTTGCACAGTTTCTGTTCCATCATCTACCTGACAAACAGAAAGTTTTTCAGCATTTGGATGTTGCTCAAATTTTACAACTTGTGCTATTTTGATTTGTCTTAGATCTCTTCCAAGTTCTTCTATTGCCTCAACCTCAATTCCGGCAAAGGTCATTTTGTCTTTTAACTCCTCCGGAGTAAGTTTGAGATCAATATATCTTTTTAACCAACTATAACTTATTTTCATTTTTCATGACCCAATAATTAATGTGAATTAGCTAAATTGCTTGAGAAAACGAATATCGTTTTCAAAAAGCAATCTCATATCTGGAATTTTATATTTCAACATCGCAATTCGATCCATTCCAAGACCAAATGCATAACCAGTGTACTTTTCAGAATCGATTCCCAGTTTTTCTAAAACATTAGGATCGACCATGCCAGCTCCACCCATCTCCAACCAGCCGCTACCCTTACAAAGATTGCAGCCTTCTCCATAACACTTCACGCAAATAATATCAATCTCGGCGCTTGGTTCAGTAAAAGGGAAAAAATGAGGTCGGATACGGGATTCGATCTTGTCTCCAAACATCTCTTTAAC
>JAGLPW010000093.1 GCA_023137125.1 Candidatus Cloacimonadota bacterium
TGGAACATTGGAGAATGCGATGCATCATTTTCATTCCTATAACAACTTCCCGGAGAAATAATTTTAATGGGAAGCGAATGATTTTCCATGGTTCTTATTTGAACTGTGGAAGTTTGAGTTCTTAGAAGAACATCATCGTCTAAATAAAAAGTGTCGGAAAGCTCTCTTGCGGGATGGTCCTTTGGAGTATTTAAGGCATCAAAATTATGGAATTCATCTTCAACATCCGGTCCCTCAGCAACTTCAAAACCCATTGCCATAAAAATATCTTCGATCTCGCGCCATATTTTTGTGATCGGATGCAAACTTCCCTTAGCTCTCATGCGTCCCGGCATTGTAAGATCTATAGATTCCGATTTTAATGTTTTATTATAATCAAGTTCTTTGATCTTCTCTTCCTGATTTGCAATCATCTGAGTGATCTGATTCTTAGCAATATTAATAATTTGCCCAAAAGCAGGTCTTTCCTCTTTAGATAAAGAACCTATCTTCTGCATAAAACTGTTTAGAATACTCTTTTTTCCGATATATTTAGATTTCAATTGCATTAAATCATGCATTGAAGCAATTTTATTGATTTCTATTTTAGCAGAGATTAAGACTTTATTTAATTCTTCTTTCACCCTTATAAACCTTATTTAATTTGATCCTTTGCAATCTGGCAAAGTTTTGCAAATGCTTCCATATCATTATATGCAAGATGTGCAAGTACCTTTCTATCGATCTCTACTTCAGCTTTCTTTAAACCGTTTATTAATTTACTATAAGTTAACTCATTAATTCTGGCTGCAGCGTTAATTCGTGTGATCCAAAGTTGTCTAAATACGCGTTTTTTAGTTTTTCTATCTCTATAAGCATATAACCAGCCTTTTTCTACTGCCTGACGAGCAGTTCTGTACAATTTACTTCGACCACCGACGTAACCTTTGGCGGCTTTCAAATATTTTTTTCTTCTATTTTTAGCGGCTACATTATTTGTTGAACGTGGCATTTTAATCTCCTTCCTTTTTTAGATACCCAGCATTTTTTTCATTCGTGCTGTATCGTTTGAATTTACAAGACCTGATTGTCTTAAGTTTCTTTTTCTTTTAGATGATTTTTTTGTAAGGATATGACCCGCATAAGCATGAGATCTTTTGAGTTTTCCTTTACCGGTAACTTTAAATCTTTTTGCTACCGCTCTACGTGTTTTGAGTTTAGGCATTTTTCCTCCTGAAATTATTCTTCTATATTTTCATATTCTTCTAATAAAATATCAATCTCTTTCTTTGGTGCAATTATTGTAAAAACTGTTCTACCTTCATTTTTCGGTTTTACTTCAACATCAACTAAAGGCTTAAGCTCTTCTAATATCCGCTCCAATAATTTAAATCCAATATCGCGGTGAGCAAGCTGTCTCCCACGAAAACGAACTGTTAATTTTACTTTATTATGCTGACTTAAAAATTTTAGAGCATGCACTTTCTTAAAATTATAGTCATGGTCTTCTGTATTCGGTCCGAATTTCACTTCCTTAGTCTGCACAATGTGCTGATTCTTTCTCGCTTCTCGTAACTTTCGTTCCTTTTTATAGTAATATGTACCAAAATCCAGAATTTTACATACGGGTGGTTTTGCATTTGGTGAAATTTCTACAAGATCAAGTCCTGCTCTTTCAGCTTCTTGTAATGCTTTTGAAATTGGAACAACTCCAACTTGCTTACCAGTCTCTGAGATCAGTCTTACCGATGGTACTCTGATCTGACCATTAATTCTCTCTTTAGGTGCTGTAGGCTTTGTTTTAGCCTTTCCTCTTCTAATGCGAATAGAAATAAGAACCTCCTTGTTCTTTCTTTAAATAAAAAAAGGGTGGATTAAATCCACCCGCCATTACATATTTATATTTAATTTCACACTTTTTTTCATGACCCTAACAAGTATCTTAACTAATTTAAGAACCGTAAGGTAGAAGCGGGTAGCTTCTTTTTTATTAACAAGATACAAAGAATTTTTCATTTGTTGATGAGTCAAGTTATTTGTTTTTGCATTAATATGATATCCATGTGAAGTAATTTACATTCACAAAATTGATAATCTTTATTAAAATATCACATGTGAATATCTAAGAAATCAGACTATCAAAACCTGTGGCATTAAGTTATTCATCCTAATAATTGCATAAGGACATTTTTGTCATTTCAGCGGCACAAATGTCATATTTATTATTTATTATTTATAATTATGCTGTTTCAAGTTAATTTGATATAATAACATAAATCACTTTAATCCATGACTTTATATTATTCCAGATTATATTATTCAAAATTAATAATTATTGGATTAGATAATGCATTTATTAAGTTAATTAAGATAATATTAAATTAAAAAATTAATATTTTCTTTTAATTTAAAACAAAAACCTTGTCAATTAGTTGCTAATTTCAATTTTTTTGTTTATAAATTATAAATATTACAAAAAAGGAGGCAAAATGGAAAATATATTTACATCTGCTATTGCAGCAGTAGTTTTCGTATTTACGTATTCAAAATGTGGAGCTTAATAAATAAATTAAATAATGGAATTATTGCATCATTAAAATATACAGCACATAATTTTTTTATCTCAGATTCTTTTAACGAGATAATTAGAGAAACAATAACAATCGAGAGTAATAAGTTATTCTATAACACTCAAATGGTACTACACTACAAATCTATCCAAAAAAATAGAAAAAAAACAATAAAATTTAATTAATAATAAAGGAGAATTAAAATGAAAAAGAATCTTAGTTTAATCGTATTAGTGGCTTTAGCAGTTTCAGTGATCAATGTTTTTGCTATCATCAATAGCAGTAACGACACATCTATCCAGGCATATGCAAAAAGTAATCTTTGTTCAGCACAAGGTGATTTTATGCCAGCTCCATTTGAAGAGGTAATAGTTGAAGAAATCTCTAATGAAAGTAATGGTAATGTTTGCAGTGCTCAGGGTGATGTTAGACCTCCGGCATGGGACGAAGAAGAAGATGATATCCCTACAACAGCCAGTGCTCAAGGTGATGTTAGACCTCCGGCATGGGATGAAGAAGAAGATGACGAAATTATTATTTGTAGTGCTCAAGGTG
Organism: Candidatus Cloacimonadota bacterium; assembly: GCA_023137125.1. Taxonomy (GTDB): domain Bacteria; phylum Cloacimonadota; class Cloacimonadia; order Cloacimonadales; family TCS61; genus Tenebribacter. The sequence continues at coordinate 3,105 of JAGLPW010000093.1, forward strand.
ATGTTAGACCTCCAGCATGGGATGAAAAAGAAGATGACGTACCAAGTGGAAGTTAAAGTAAAAGTAACAAAGGAGAATTAAAATGAAAAAG
>JAGLPW010000094.1 GCA_023137125.1 Candidatus Cloacimonadota bacterium
TTAAGTTTAGAAGCTCTTTCCAATAGACGTGAATGAAGATAGAAAACATCTCCGGGATATGCTTCACGTCCGGGAGGTCTTCTAAGAAGCAATGAAAGTTCTCTGTAAGATACAGCATGTTTGGAAAGATCATCATAAATAATTAGTGCATGTTGTCCTTTATCACGAAAATATTCTCCCATCGTACATCCTGTATATGGTGAGAGATACTGCAAAGAAGCTGATTCTGCTGCGGAAGCAATAATAATGATCGTATACTCCATAGCCCCACTTGCTTTAAGTGTATTCACGATCTTTGCAACAGATGATTTTTTTTGTCCAATAGCAACGTAAACACAAATCACATCGGTATCTTTCTGGTTTATAATTGTATCTATCGCTATAGCTGTTTTACCTGTTTGACGGTCACCAATGATCAATTCGCGCTGTCCTCTGCCAATCGGAATCATCGAATCAATCGCCTTGAGACCTGTTTGCAGGGGTTCTTTAACCGGTTGTCTTTGCACAACACCGAGAGCTTTTCGCTCTACTGGGTGATGAGCTTCTGCTTTGATCTGACCTTTTCCATCCAGCGGTTCTCCAAGTGCATTAACAACACGACCCAACATTGCTTCACCTACTGGAACTTGCAGGATTTTCTTGGTTCTTTTTGCTATATCCCCTTCTTTTATCTTTCGTGTCTCACCAAAAATAATACATCCAACATTGTCCTCTTCCAAGTTTAATGCCATTCCCATAACATCACCGGGGAATTCTATCATCTCACCCGCCATTACATTGTCCATTCCATAAATGCGGGCAATACCATCTCCCACTTGAACAACTTTTCCGGTTTCGGAAATATCAATATTAAATTTTAATCCCTTGATCTTATCTCTAAGGATCGAACTTATTTCATCTGGTTGTATTTTCATACTGACCTCATTTCTTTTTTTTTGACTTAACCTTTAATAGCTTCACTAAATTATTTTTTATTGATCCATCAATTAAAAGGGAATCTGTAGTTGCAACAAATCCTCCCAAAATATCAGGATTGATCTTTACATCTAATATTACATCTTTTCCAAGAATATCTTTTAGGGTTACAGATATGGAATCGAGTACATCTTCAGATAAATCATGGGCTATTGTTAATTCAACCTTAACCTGATTTTTCTTATCTAATATTTTATTTTCCAGATCTTGTAAAATATCTATGACTATATTGAATCTATGCTTCTTAATAAGTATACCGAACAAGTTTTTCCACAGCTCTGTGTTCTTTAGTTTCAGCGTCATACTCAATGCTATTTCCAAGCGCTTATCCTGTGGAAATAAATAGGAGTTTACAGCATCCACCAACTCTGGTTCAGTTTTTATTGAACTGCTCATTATCTCAACATCAGCTAATATTGAATTGATATCTTTATCATCAAGTCCGCTAACAATTGCTTGAGAATATCTTTGAGCAGTGAGTATATTTTTCACTTACTTTCCCTCTTAGAGATGATTTTTTTAATAAGTTCTTTATCTTTTTTCTCATCGAGTTTTTCTGACAGAAATTTAGAAGAAAGCTCGGCGACCATTTCTGCCAGTTCATCTTCTATTTCACCCATAACCTTTACTTTTTCGGTTTCGAGTTGATCTTCTGTATCCTGTAATATCCGCTTTTCCTGTTCTTTTGCATTCTTCATGATGTCTCTGGCTTTATCTTCAGCATCACTAGCAGCAGCACTCTTCATTTTCCTGATCTCTTCGGCAGATTGCTTTAGCTCATCGCTTTTTTCTTCGACAAGCTTCTCAGCTTGCACTCGTGATGATTTTGCCTCATCAATATCAGAAGCTATTGTATTTTGCCGTTCTTTTAAGAATTTCTTGATCGGCTTATACAGAATTTTATTCAAAACAATCAGTAAAAGTACGAAATTCAGGATCACAATAATGAGAGAATAATCTATACTAATCATAAAATCTCCAAATTAATATTTTGCAGTTGGAATCTACTTCTCCCAACTGGCGCTCAATGCCTGGTTTTGTTGTACGCTTAAGTTGAGAATATCAACAAAAGTGCGATAACCAGTGAATAGATACCTGTTGACTCAGATACAGCCTGTCCAACAAGCATTGTACGAGTAATAAGACTTGCGTTTTCCGGTGAGCGTGCAATTCCTTCACAAGCTTTACCTGCTACAAATCCCTCACCAACTCCAGGTCCCAAAGCACCCATTCCCATACACATTCCTGCACCTAAAAGTGCAGCAGCTTTCACGATTCCTTGTGCTAGTGTAATGTTATCCATTTTTCCTCCAATATCTTCATAATTATTTATTTATACTGCAAAGATCAGCAGAAATGCAATTACCAACGAATAGATCGCTGTTGATTGCGAAATCGCTGCTCCTAGAAACATTGTTCTCATTATCCTTGATTTCTCTTTAGGAAATCTTCCCATCATATCATTTGCCTTACCGGCAACATAGCCAATACCCGCCCCGGGCCCGATAGTTCCAAAACCGATTGCTAAACCTGCTCCGATGAAGGCGAGAGTTTTAATCAATATTCTGCCAATTGAAATATCCACAGGTTGATTTGGGGTTGAATACAACAATAGTAATGAAATAAGAAGTGCAAATATTGCAGACGTTTGTGCCAAAGCTTGCCCAATGAGCATATTACCCATAATGAAATTACCATGTTTAGGCATTCTTGCTACAGATTTACAAGCTTCTCCACCAGAGTATCCTGCTCCGAGAGAAGGTCCCAACGAACCGATTCCCATTGCTATTCCTGCTGAAAGAAGTGTTGCAGCCTTGAACCAACCACCTTCCGGAGTATCGAATCCACCATATATAAGAAGCATCGAAATTACCAGGGCAAATATTCCGGCTGTTTGTGAGGCTGCCTGTCCGATAAGCATAGTTCTGAATATTTGATCGTTAGCTTGCGGTTGTTTCATAACTCCCAAAGAACCGCCACCTGCAATTAGTCCCGAACCTACTCCTGTTGTAATAGCTCCCAGACCAACACTTATTCCTGCTCCTAAGTAAGCTGCAATTCTAATATATTCAACAGATAATTCCATTATTACTCCGAGATCTCAACGCCAATATATGTAAGTGCCAGCATCGTGAAAACAAATGCCTGTATTGTTCCAACGAACATTCCAAAGAAAAGATTTAATCCAACCGGGAAAACCACGTAACTAACCAGGGAAGAAACAACCAGAATTATGATCGCTCCACCCAAAACATTTCCGAATAGACGGAAGGAAATTGAAACAACTTTAGAAAGTTCACCAATAATATCCAAAAGGAAGAGAGGATTTTTTACAGGATTTACATAATTTTTAAGATGACCCCAGACACCCTTTACTTTGAGGGCAGTTATATGAACAATTGCAACTGCAAAAAGCCCAAGTCCAAGTGGAACATTAAGGTTTCTAGTAGGTTCCATAAACCCGGGGATCGGAATCATTCCAACCATGTTACAAACCCAGATGAATAAAAAAAGCGTTACGATATATGGAGTGAAATGAGCTCTCTCTTTGCCAAGTGTTTCTATTACAAATTGTTCTAAGGTGGTATATATCATTTCAAATAATATCTGTGGTTGAGAAGGTCTTTTTAATAATCTCTTTTTTATCAGTAGGGCTATGAATAAAAGCATGATATCTACAATGAGCAGCATACGCAAAAGTTGGAACGTTCCTATTGCAGTAGCTTTCCCAAATATATTTTTGAAGAATTCATATGTTTTATTGCTGCCGTAAATCTCTGGTGTTTCGCCGGTTTGACGATAGTGTTCATCTATCTGGAATTCTTCTGTTATTCTTTCTTGAAGATCGTAATGGCTTTGAATGTTTCTAAAGACAAATTTTCCATCATCAAGCCCAATTTGGAGTTGCTTATTGAAACCACCTGAAACAAATACAAGTGCCGTTTCAATGATGATAAATAATATAAAAATCTTTAATATCGGGCTTTTCTTTTTTGCCATTCTACCCTCTGAAATACTTATTGTTTCTCAAGTTCCTTATAATCTCAACTATGTAAATCACGATCTGGGCAGAAAGCAAACCTGCACCAAAAATGATGATATTAGGTTTTACTAAAAAGAAAACAGCAAGTGCAAAAACCGTTAAAGTAGCATATCTTATTAGAGAACCTTTAGCAGCACTTACGCGTGATTTTGTAGGCATAAGACCTATGCTTCTCTTCAAATTATGAGCCAGCCAATAAAAATTGCCAGCACTGCCTATCGTGCCTATTATCCAACTTATAGATTGATTAAAGAACCACGGTAAAGACAAAAATGCAGGTATGTTTGTCAAGAGAATAATCAGCAATATCTTTTTGATATATTTATTATTATCTTCCATATTTTTGTTCATTCTTTTTCTAATGTTTTTTTTAATAATTTATATGCTGCAAAAACTCCGGCAGCTACACCAATTAAAACACCAACCAAAATCAATATTCCATTTGTTTGGAATTTCTTTTCCAGATATACCGCTCCAACTAAAAAAATAAGTATCGAACTGATTACAGTAAGACCTAGCTGTGTTATCAGACTTATATATTTCAATAATTCATTATTTAGTCGGTTCTTTTTTTTCCACATTTTCAATAATTATCGGATTTCTTATTGTTTTAGCTCCTGAATTCATTGAACTGTTTCCGTTGAATACAGCACCTGTATGAATCTTTAAAATTTTTGCAACAATATCACCATTCATTCTGGCACTTCTATCTAATTCAATAGCATCTTTGCAAGTTACATTTCCAACTACCTTACCGGAGATAAGACATTCATCCGCCTTAATATTGGCTTTGGCAACACCGGAAGATCCAATGGTAACAAATCCGTCAGATTCAATTGTGCCCTCTACTTCACCGTCTACTCGCACACCACCCTGAACATAAAGTGTCCCTTTTATTTTACTTCCTTTTCCAATTATGGTTGAAAGCTCAACTTTTCTATTCTTATTCATATTTTATTCCTCCTACTTTTTTACATCAATATAATTTTCTGGATTAACATTATTTCCATCAAGCATTATTTCATAATGCAAATGAGGGGCAGAGCTATTTCCGGTATTCCCAACCAGTGCAATAGTCTCACCCTTTTCCACAGTGCTTTTACTCTCAAAAAATGTAGTTGCAAGATGTGCATAAAGCGTAGCGTATTCATTAAAATGATCTATCATTATTACATTACCATAATGCTCATCGTAATATACTGAAAGTATTTCACCCGCTGCAACGGCAATAACTTCCGAGCCGGTGGCAGCTGCAAAATCTAATCCTGGATGTGTATCTGAAAACCGTTGACTTATAGCAAAATCGCCTTTTATGGGAACAATATCCGGTATAAATCTACGGCTCTCATCATATTGAGATACGTTTTCTGAATCTCTATTAACATCTTTATTCTGCTCTTCCAAATATGTATCCATTAAAGCTTGAATTTTCTCTTCATTTGTTTTGGAAGATGAAATCAGGTTGCGATCTTCTGCTATTTTTTTGTTTAATTGCTTAATATATTTTGCGGAAATATCAAGCTCTTCTTGTTGTTTTGTTACCTGCTTTTTCAGCTTGATATTTTCTGCATAGAACCAAGCTGTAATAAATACAATTATAATCAATAATATCGCAATGATAAATTTCATTTTACCAGTTTTTCCAATAATTTATCTAACTCATCTTTAGAAGAATAATAAAAGCTAATCTTTCCTTTGTAGTTATTATCAGATATCTTAACCTTAGAATTGAATTTCTTTTTCAAGTCTTTTTCATAATCTTTTAACTCAGGCTTTTCAGTAACTTCTTTTTTCTTTTTAGAATGAGCAACTGATCCCGTCTCCTTAATACGTTTAGCTTCTTCCTCTGCCTTTCGTACGGAAAGTTTATTCTTTAAAATAAGCTGTGAGAACTCATCACGAAGTTCTTCATTTACTTGCAGTATTGCCCTAGCATGACCGGATGATATTTGATCGTTCAGTATCATCTGTTGCACATTATCGCTTAATTTTAGCAGCCTAATAAAATTGGTTATTGTTGCTCTATCTTTTCCTACGATCTCAGATATTTGTGCATGGGTAAGCTTGAACTCTTCATTTAATTGCTGATATGCAGTCGCTTCCTCAATAGCTGTGAGATCCTCTCTCTGTACATTCTCGATTATCGCAAACTGTAATTGCTCTTTGGGTGAAACGCTACGAATAATAACAGGTATCTCGCTGAATCCTGCCAGCTTGGAAGCTTCTAATCTACGCTCTCCGGCAATAAGTTCATACTCACCTTTATCTTTTGTGGTTACGATAATGGGTTGAATTATCCCGTTCTCTTTCAGCGAATTTGCCAATTCCTGTAATTTCTCAGAATTAAATAGTTTTCGTGGTTGATATCTATTGGGCTTTATCTGATCCGTTTTTATCGTGGTTATTCCAGTTGAGACATCTGTAGATTCCGGGACTGAACTTATTAGTGCTTCTAATCCTTTTCCTAATCTTGTCATCTTTCCAACACTTCCTTTGCTAATTGCAAATAGCTTTTCGCACCTGACGATTTAATGTCGTAATGGAATATTGATTTTCCAAAACTTGGTGCTTCACTCAATTTCACACTTCGATGAATTATAGTACTGAATGCCTGTTCCTGAAAATAGCGTCTTACTTCTTTTGCTACTTGAAGAGAAAGGTTGAGCCTTCTATCGTACATCGTGAGCAAAATTCCCATAATATTCAAATCGGGATTAAGCCCTTTTTTAATTAACCTAATTGTGTTAAGAAGCTGACTCACACCCTCAAGTGCATAATATTCACACTGAATTGGGATAAGTACATCTGTGCAGGCAGTAAGTGCATTTACGGTTAGCAGACCCAGCGAAGGAGGACAGTCGACAATAATGTAATCGTAATCATCTTTGATAAGTTCTAAAGCTTCCTTCAGTTTGAATTCACGTGAATATTCTTTCACCAGTTCAATTTCTGCACCGCTCAGATCTACATTGGATGGAACAATATCGAGCTTTTCTAATATAGGAGATTTCTTTATTACATCGCTCATTTTAACTTCGCCTATAAGTGCTTCATAAACATTAGGACTATTCCCTTCCACACCAATTCCACTGGACGAATTACCTTGAGGATCAAAATCTATTAACAATGTCTTCTTCTCATAAATTGCAAGGGCAGAGGCAATGTTTACGGCAGAGGTTGTTTTTCCAACACCGCCTTTCTGATTTACAATTGCAATAATTTTTCCCATGTTTTCTCCAGAATATTCAGCCGAGATCGTCTTCATCTCTGCTTATTTATTTATAACTACATTTCAATTACAATTATTTTTCGCTCACCAATTGCAGGATGTGAAACATCATGGATCCGATACTTTTTAAATTGACCGATATCATCCATCAATTTGCTTTTATACAAAATGATCTTGCCGTTATTTTTTATCAACTTGAATAAAATACTTTTATATTTCGGCAAAATTTTCACTGATCTGCACACTATGATATCGAAAGATCCAAACCAACTGCTTTCTAAATCTTCCAACCGTGAAACAATCGTGAAACACGATGGCAAGTCAAGTGTTTTAATTATATCTTTTACTGCATTGATCTTTTTATGAGTAGAATCCAGCAGATATAGTTCTGTGTTTGGGTAAACAAGATTCAATGGAATTCCGGGCAATCCTCCACCAGTTCCAAAATCCAGTATTTTTTTATTGGAAAAGTCTGCGATTTCAATCGGGAGAAGTGAATCTAAAAAGTGACGAGTCCAGTATTCTTCTTTTGGTGTTTTTCGTGATATGAGATTAACCTTGGAATTCTCTTCCCATAAAGCTTCGAGAAATCGTTCAAACGAGATCATCAATTCATCTGCTTTCTGTGGCAAATGTTTTTCCAAATATTTTCTAAAGATTTCTTTATTCATAAAATTCCTTTCGGGTAGATTTCAAAAGTACAATTGGAATGTCAAGTGTAAAATCGATGAAGGATTGTATGCCATTTCAATGCAAATTAATTAAATTATTTGACACGGACTCACTCATATTTATAGAGTGGTTTTGATATTTATGGGAACACAATGAAGAATTTAGAAATAATAGTTTCGGGTAGAGTTCAGGGAGTATGCTATCGTGCATTTGTATTGCATAAAGCGAATGAGCTTAATATAAAAGGATATGCGAAAAACCTGATGAATGGTGATGTGAAAGTTATTGCTATTGGAGAGGACAACGCTCTGAACATTTTTATCAACATACTTAGAGAAGGACCTTCCATGGCAAGGATTGATGATATACAAAAAACTGAGATCATTAATGGTGAAGTGTTCTCAGACTTTAGCATTAAATACTAATAAGGGGAAAGAATAGATTGAGAACTAACAATTGGGTTTTGCGAATGTTATTCTGCTGGATGATTATCGCAGTGTTTTCTACTGTGTTCGCACTATCAAGCAATCCGCTGTATGTTACTCCTTCAGGAGATTATCATATTGTTAAAAAGGGGGAGACCCTGCAGTCCATTGCCGGGCAGTATTCTCTTTCAATTGAAAAAATTAAACTATTTAATAATATGACTTCAGATCGTGTGTTTATAGGTCAAAAAATATTTCTGTATCCACATCCTGCAAAAAAACAGGAATTTGTAACCCAACGCAAGATCCCCAAAAAGGGTTATCATCTAGTAAAATCAAAAGAATCAATTCACCGCATAGCCAAAATGTATGACCTGAGCGTTTTTGATATCCTTGATTACAATAATTTGAACACTTACAAACTTGAACCAGGCAGGAAGATCATGTTAGTTGCAGGGAAAACAAAGCCGGTAGAAGTTTCCAAACCAATTGTGAAAGCAACGACACAGAAAACAGTAAAACCGATCCCTACACATCCTACTATCACAAAACCAAAAACTAAACTGGCTTTACCGTTAAATGGTGAAGTGACTTCTGAATTCGGTTTGCGTGACGGTAGGCCACATAAAGGTATTGATATAGTTTCTGATAAGGGTAATCCTATTCATGCTGCTCTTAAGGGAAAGGTCGTTTATTCCGGAACTCAACGGGGTTATGGGAACGTGATAATTCTTGAGCATGATGATTATATAATGACTGTTTATGCGCATAATGAAGCAAATCTGGTTAGGTTGGGTGAGATAGTAAATAAAGGACAGCCTATTGCTACAGTGGGACAAACGGGAACTGCAAGTGCTCCGCATCTTCATTTTGAATACCGAATAAAAGGGAAAGCTATTAATCCTCGCGAAGTGCTTCCCGGGTTATAGCTTATATAGGGAAACTATGGCAGATAAGAACAAATTGCTAAAGATCGGAGAAGTTGCAAAGCAACTTGGAATCCATGACCAAACTATTAGAATGTATGAACGGAAAGGCTTGTTAAAACCAACCAGATCAGATCATAATACAAGACTATTTACCAGAAATGATGTTACAAAAGTTACCACGATCATTACATTAACGCTTGAGCTTGGAATGAATCTCTCTGGTGTGAAAATAGTTTTTTCTTTGGCAAAAAAACTTAATATGAATAATGATGAACTTCTCGATTTTATTTATGATCATATTAGTGAATTTCAGATTTGAAAAAAATAAGACAGACAGGATTTACAGGATGAACAAGATAAATAGTAGAGAGATAGAGTGGAAATAGAACATCGGAAAAGTTGAATATTATCCAGTTGATCCAGTCTAAAGAATAAGGAACAGGAAATGGCAGAAAACGTATTTAACGACAAGGCGTTGCAGAACTATCTTAATCAGATTGCCGAGATAGAACCTTTGAGCAGAGAAGAAGAACATGCACTGGCAATTAAAGCTCAAAAAGGTAATAAAGCAGCAATCGAAAAACTTGTTACTTCCAACCTTAAATTTGTTGTTAAAATTGCAGCAAAATATCAAAATCGCGGACTAACTCTTTCTGAACTTATCAGTGAAGGAAATATGGGCTTAATTAAGGCAATTGATAAATTCGATCCTAAATTGCACAATAAACTTATTTCTTATGCTGTCTGGTGGATCCGACAGAAGATACTTTTTGCACTTGCAGAGAAAACAACTGTAATCCGAATGCCGCTTGGAAAAGCAACACAGGCAAATAAAATTAAATATGCCAGAGATAAAGTTTTCAGTGAAACCGGACACAAAGCAACTATTGAAGAGATCTCTGAGATCACAAATCTTGATGAAAACGCAATAAAAAAAGTAAGCGGTCAAACTAAAAATACGCTCTCAATTGATAATGCTGATTTTTCTAGAAACCACAGTAATGTTGCGCTTAGTGAATTGCTTACAGATAGAAGTGGAGTAGATCCAAAAACATTATACTATCGTGAGAAAGTAGAAGAAAGTATCGATAGATCTATCAATGCTCTTGGCTCTCGTGAAGCCTATATTGTGAAACAATATTTTGGTCTGGAAGGTGGTAGAACAAAGAATTTTGCACAAATCGGAGAAGAGCTTGGATTATCTCGAGAGCGTGTGAGACAGATACAAAAGGCAACGCTAAAAAAAATACTGGAAGATTCATACAGCGAAATTGAAAACGACTTTGATAACCTATTGAATAGTTAATTCCTATCTTAGGTTCCCAAACAGGGGTTTGGGAACCAGATGACTGATTCTTAAAGAAAATTTTGGGAAACAGACAACATTCAGGCAAACTTTCTTTTGTTCCAAAACTCATTTATTTCTCATTCCCAAACCCCTGTTTGGGAATGTATCTTCACGCTAAAGCCCTCTTTAGCAAAACATCAATCTTCATAATCTTCCATTCCCCAATTATCATCCAAAACATCAACCTTAAACGGATTTTCCAAACCATACAAATTCCTGGCACTGGAATAATACCAGTCTCTATCTTCCGAAACTAATCCTCGTTTAACTGGATTGTTATGAATGTATTCAGCTTTTTGATTGAACATTTTTTGACCTTGGATCAATTCTGGATGACTTCCTTCTTCCCAGAATTGAAAGGTTGATTTTGTTTTATATGGCTTTTTAAAAATTTTCATTAAAGATTTGATCCAATATCTTGAATCAGTATGCAAAAGTTCCAATATTAGTTTAGCAGTGTATTTCTTGAAATCCTGAACCACTTTACTGATATCTTTATTATGAGACATTATTACATGAACGTGGTTATCCATTATTATATAATTGAAAGTCTGTAATCCTCGTTTCTGACGATAAAACTCAAAATTTTCAATGATAACGTCACAGTATTTTGAGTTAGTGAAAACAGGGATTTTTTCTATTACAGTAAAAGTAAGAAAATAGGGCGAATTTTCAGAATCAACAAATTTGTATCGAGAGCGCATTATTGATTCCTTCTTGAAACTGGGGTTTCTCTTTTTATTAGGTTCCCAAACAGGAGTTTGGGAACCAGATGATGACGAGGGTTTGAAACCAAATTTATTTCACTCATTCTCAATGCCCTGATTGAGAATGTCGAGCCTTATATCTCTTCATCTTCCAATAGTATATTGTCCAAATGTCTATTTTTAGTAATTCTTACATTACCTTTGATCTCAACATTTCTACCAAAATAGACATCTCCGGTAACAATAAGGCTTTTGCATTTCTTCAAAGATGGAATTCCGCCTGCAAATCGTTTTTCAAAGTCATTAATATCTTTATAAAATTCTTCGTTCAACTCAATATGCGGTACATGGTCATACTCATTAACCAATTCCAATTTATTCTCAGGTGTAAGTTCATAAGCATCACTTAAAATTGCCATCATATCATTTGTCTTTTTTACCGGTGCAAATCTATCACGATTAACTATTATAGCTCGTGAATTTTTGAATACGCTTATTGCTGCTCCCATGGCGGATTCCACCTGATAAACTTTCTCTCCATCAACTTCCTTTTTGTTCAATATCATCGTGAGAGGAAGCAGATATCTAGTTTCATATAGACGTTGTTTTAAGGCTTTCAAGTTTACCCAAAGATTGTTAGTATTGAAATAAGAATATCTATTAATATTCTGAAAAAGTGCAACCTCGTCATCCGGACATTGTGCAGTTTCCCTGAGCATAAGTTGTCCCCTTTTTGTCTGTGCCAGATGCCCGCCTTTTTTATCCATTTCAGTCCGCTTACAAACTTCCATCATGAATGGCAATTTTTCTTCAGCAAAATGTGCTAAGATCTTTTCATCAATTACAGCACCAAGATTATCGGAATTAGAAATAAATGCAAATTCAAATCCTTCTGTTATGAGTTTATCAAGAACACCCGAAATTGCCAGAGCAGTGTAAATTTCACCATGTCCGGGAGGATTCCAATTAAAATTATCATTTTCATTTTTTAGAGGTGAGAGATCGTTCAACTTGATCTTGGGAAATTTGTTTTGCAAAAAATCGAGTGGAATGTGGGGAAGAGCCAACGTGCTGTATTTTTCTAAATAGGAAAGGGAATCTTTTTGGGTATTAAAGCTGTGCATAAATATCAGTGGAATATCTTTACCGGATTCTTTTCGTAAATGTAATATCTGTTTTGCAATAACATCAAGAAAATTATTTTCCCCTTTAATTTTGAGAAGTGTCTTTGCTTTCTTTAGCCCCATACTCGTGCCAAGTCCGCCATTCAGTTTGATCACGGCAAGTTTTTCTAATGGGGAAGATGTAGCAGATTCCAGCTTATCATAATCTATCAGATTTTCTTTTACAGGTGGTTCTATTTCTGCTTCCGAAAGTGTCCCGGTAGAACCTTCAAGAATTTTATAGTATGAATTAGAAAACGACTGGATCACCAGATCTTCTAATCCTTCTTTTGTCATTATTTCTACAAATTCGCTTAAGTAACTTTTCACACTTCTTTCCATAACAAATTAGAGATTTATTTTCTCAGCTATCGAGATATTCTTCTTCCTATTTCCTTCTCTATTGCGATTGATTATCAATTCCCCCAGAAGTCCAATTGAGAAGAATTGTAACCCGATGATCATTAAAAGTGTTCCCAAATAAAGAAGTGGACGATTATATAATGGAATGCCAAATCCCAGTTTCATAATGGATAAGTAGAGGGCGATAATGAAACCCATAATACCAAATCCAAAACCGATCCTGCCAAATAAATAGAGTGGACTATGAATATATCCGGTAACAAGTTTTACTGTGAGTAGATCGAGGAACCCACGTAAATATCGTTCCGAACCATACTTGGTCTTTCCGAATTCTCTTTTGCGGTGATGAACAGGGATTTCTGCAATTTTGAATCCTAGAGAATTAGCTAATGCCGGAATGTAACGATGCATTTCTCCATAAATATCAAGCTCGTCTATCACCTCTTTTTTATATGCTTTATATCCACAATTATAATCGTGTAGTTTTAATTTAAATGTGCTGGAAGTTACTTTATTATAAAGTTTGGATGGCCATGTTTTTGAGATTGGATCGCGGCGTTTCACTTTCCAGCCGGTAACCATATCGTATCCTTCGTCCAGTTTCTTTATAAATTGCTCTATCTCTTTCGGATCATCCTGCAGATCTGCATCCATCGTGAAAACAATGTCTCCTTTTGCAGCTTCAAATCCAACATTCAAACCAGCTGATTTCCCAAAATTCTTTCTGAGTTTTATAATCTTAACATTGTTGTCGTCAGCAGCTAATTTCTGTAATATCTTGTAGCTTTCATCAGTACTGCCATCATCAATAAAAATTATCTCATATTCATGCTCTTCGATATTTTTTATGATCTCAGAATACAATTGTCCTATACTATCTTGTTCGTTAAAAACTGGTATTACAAATGATAATTTCATTTTTCCATCCTTACATTTTGCCTATTAAATAAATCCACCTAAAAAAACATATTTACAAAACTCATAACCAATCCGGAAATTATTGGGATCTTAATATTATCGTCTATCGGAATCCTGGAAAATTCTGCAACTGTCGCCGTAAAAGCACCTATTAGGGCAACTACTGGATTTAAGAAAAAAAGTCCAAAAACAAAACATCCGGCAAAGCAGGCTAAACTTCCTTCTAAACTTTTACTTGTATTAAGTATTTTCCTTTTACCTAATGGAATTCCTACAAGTGCGGCCAGAGTATCCCCGATTGCCAGAAAGGCAAGAGATACGACTGCAATGTCAGCAGGAAAAAAGCCAATACACAATAGTGCAGACATCATCAAATACGTTGCGCCTGTAAAATTATGGATCTCGTGTTTTCGCAGCAAAATTCCAACTAAATTGTAAAAGATACGCTTAAATGTTTTATGCTCAATTCTTGCTATCTCTATGATAAGTGCAGTAACAGTAAGCGGGACCAAAATCAGAAACATCAACTTCCGGTTATAATGAAAAATAAAGTAATAAGAAAGGGGCAGCAATATCGAGCTTACATGAAATGATTTTCGAAATAGCTCTTTTTTCTGTTTTTCGGTCATTTCAGTTTTATTTTACTCACAACAAATGATTTTGCAACATCCAGCATCAACTTGGGATCTCCTTTTACGGCTTCTGTGAATAATGCTTTTAAGCTGAATTTATCCGACGGTATTTTCTGACAGTAACCTACTAAATTATTAAATCTTTCATCAGTCATAAAGAGGAATTTTTCTTTCATAGAGTGCATTACTTTTTGTGTATTACCCAGTGTTTTATCCCATTCTTTGCGGTATTTTTTTAGGAATTTTGCATCGAATTTTCCCTTCTTAACAGCTTCGGCAGCAACCTTCCCGGCAATTCTCCCAGCTATCATTCCCTGAACAATTCCACCACCAGTTATTGGATTTACCTGTCGTGCAGCATCTCCGACTATCATAAAGTTATCTTTAACAATTTCTTTTAGAGTAGCTGCGGTTGGAACTCCCCCATACATTGTATAAGTAATTGTTGCATCTGGGAATCTCCTGGCTACGAATTTATCTAAGTATTCTTTGGGTCCTTTCTCATGCGAAAGGTGTCCTGCAATTCCAATTCCAACATTTGCAGTACTATCAGATTTTGGAAATATCCAGACATATCCGCCGGGAGAGACTTCATTTCCAAAATAGAATTCACAGATCTCTTTCTTCAGATCAAGACCGGCAAGTGTATATTGTACACAAGTATCAATATCCCTAAGGGCTACAGTTGTATTTATTCCTGCCCATCTTCCCACGCGGGATTCCGTACCGTCGGCTGCAATAACAATATCACATTTAACTTCCCGGGTTTCTCCCATATAACGGTATTTTACTCCGGTGATTTTATCGTTTTCTTTTATCAGGTCAAGTGCATCTGCTTTTGTAATTAATCGTGCACCATGTTTTGCAGCAAGCTCACAAAGTGCAGTATCGAATATTCTTCTTTCCAGAACGTAGCCAACTCCATTATTATACATGAATGCACTTTCACCGTTTGGAGAAGTTAGTTTGGCAATATCTATCTGTGAGGCGATCCAACGCTTATCGATATCAATAAATGGAGCAATACCGTTATGTGAAACACCTTCCGCACAGCGTACAGGAATTCCCGGTTCTCTATCGCGTTCCAACATAAGAACAGAGGCACCGTTCTCTGCTGCATATCTTGCCGCAACACTTCCTGCCGGTCCGGCTCCGATCACAACAATATCATATCTATCTTTTACCATTATTCACCTTCCTCGATAGCTTTTGCAGGACACACTTTTAAACAATTCAAGCAGTCTGTGCAAATATCGTTATCGATCTCAACTTTGAATTCTGAAACTGTTATTGCATCCACGGGGCATACAGCAACGCAGGTTCCACAAATATCACATAGTTCATATATAATTTTCATAATTTATTTCTCCGTTTATAACATATAACTCTTTTCTCTGTAATCTATAGATTTAAAAGATGAATTCCTAAAAGTAAAAACAATATTGTATGCCACTTCCGGCTCCATCTTATTATTCAATTTTTTAAATTGCATTCTTTGAACATCTCGCTGAGGGAGATAATCTAGAAGCAGAAATTTCGGTTCCGGATTTCCCTGCCCAAATGGTTGCAAAAGATTATAATCCATTTGAATATATTCGTTGAACTTATCCAGTTCTCTGCTGCTGATAACAGCATCAATATCGATTCTTTTATTTTCTTCAATAACTGATTGTTTCAAGTTTATATACTCTTCAAATTTTTTAATAAATTTGTCTACTTCGCTGCTTCTAAGAGTGAATCCGGCAGCTTTCGCATGACCGCCATATTGAATAAGATGTTCACGACTATAAGTGAAAGCATCAACCAAATTAAAACCATCGGTCCCCCGTGCTTCTCCAACCGCTATTCCATTTTTATTCTTGATGAAAATTACTGGAACTTTATGTTTTTTTGTAATAAAAGAAGCGGAATAACCTAGAAGTTCAAATGGTATTTGATGATCTAGATCTCTAAACACATAAGAATTCCCAAATTTTTGTGGAATTTTAGTTCGAATATAGCGACGAATACTGTCGAGCTTAACCTCATGGTTTTTTTGTTGGCTCTGCATGTCAGCAATGATCACGTCTTTTTCTTTATTGTGAGTTACAAGCAATTTCATGCTTTTATGTTCACCGTTTTTACCTCTGCCGTTAGAAAGTAATTTAATGATGTAATGGATGTTATTCATTCTCTGAGAATAGTTGATCCCCGGCTCCAGATAAGGGCTTAATTTGTAGAGTGTGCTATCGTCAAATGTGCATAATGTATCCAGAACTTCTTTCACAATTATTCTATTAACATCCAACAGAGGAACTTTATCTGATATACTGCCGAC
>JAGLPW010000095.1 GCA_023137125.1 Candidatus Cloacimonadota bacterium
GGCGGTAGAAGACTCTCCAAAACAATATGATGGTCAGTAACGATAACATCACATCCGAATTCCATGATCTTTGTAATTGCATTCTTGCAAGAAACACCACCATCCACAGTAATTACTAAATTGAATTCTTCTTCTTTTACTTTTTCAATAAAATTCTGTTGAATTCCATGATCGTCTATCAGTCTATTGGGAATGTAATAAAAATGATTTTGGGAACCAAGTTTCTCTAAAAAATCATATAAAATGTATGTAGATGTGATACCATCTACATCGTCATGTCCATAAATGATGATCTTTTCTTTTCTCTGAACTGCCTCAATGATTCTATTGGCAGCGATATCAATATCTTTGAGCAAAGATGGATCCGGTATATCATTCATCGATGAGTAGATAAAGGAATCATTTATTTTCCGATTCTCTCTTATCTGTTCAAAAATTGTGTCTTTATCGGAATGCTTGTAGCTCCACCTGAATTTCATTAAGTTTTTACCTGTCCTCATCAGCTTTTGGAATTTCACGATGTTCAATTCTTTTGTAACGTTTCTTAAAAATATCAAATCCGGTAATTCCAAATGAGAACATTAAAGATTCATCGCTGAGTCCATGCTTATCCACATCTCCGCGAGTTGTATAAGTAACGGCAAATTCTATTTTTTTATTAGGAGATTTTAAGGGAATTGATGAACCAAAAGTGAATGCTTTTTCAATTATCTTTTCATTATTCACATCGAATGGAAGTTCACGGTAATATCCGCCGATCCTTAACGGGATCTTCTCATACCAGGAACCATAACCACTAAGAGGATCATAAGCAAGCCCCAAACCAAGTTTCAAAGTGTTCTTGTCATAATCTTCTGTATCTTGCCACATTTGATAATATCCATCAAAAGAAGCTTTGTATTTTTCCATGAATTTCCATGTAATACCTCCCGAAACTTGCGCAGGAACTTCAAAATGAAAATCATCACCTAATGTATCGGCGTAGGGTGTATGAGCGTATTTATAAGTTTCGGATCCTTCCAATTTTACGTAGGAAGAATAGACTGCACCCAAAGAAACTTTACCGATCTTTTTAGAAAGACCAACCGTAAATCCTGGATTTTTATAGATTTTTTCAATCTCATATTTTGCATCGGTATAATCATTATCTTCAAAATCAAGCTTCCAATAACGAATACGGTGACCCAGATAATAATTCATTGCTACGCCAATGTTTACAATGGAACTTTTATATGCATACGCCATGTCTGCTTTATACAATGAAGTACTTAATCTATTAACTTCGGAATATTGCAATGTATCACTAAAACTAATGAACTCAAGCTCTTTTGAATTCTCAATATTTCCGGATGCAATAGAATTAAAACTAAAAGCAAATCTATGGTTTTTTATCGGAATCGTCATGGTGAAATACGGCATATAAATACCATCATCACGGAATTCATTATTATCCGAATCCTTGTACCACATATATCCTAATGATGTTGCAGTGGAGAATAAAACATTATTGGTTGTAGCTGCCATTGATGGATTATGCAAATTTGGATTTATGCGGAACATATCGGCAGATCCTGTTTCACCCATTCCCAATCCATAAACATCATTTCCATAATATTCAAGCGGCATTCCATCAAATGAGAAAATTGAATTTCCAGCTAACAAAACCGTCATTAGCAAGAACACTAGTATTAATTTGTATTTCATTATAACTCCTGATTTATATATATTATTTAACTATAACAAAAAAATTAACATTCTTTTCTTTGTCAATTTTAAGTTGGAATGTGAAGTAAACATTTAGTCTGATTAATTTTCTTTTATTTTGACATTATCCTTTAGATATTTGATTCAAAAGAAGTTTATTCCGCCACGACGATCACACCAGTTCCAACTTTGTTTTTACAATAATAATCTAATAACATAAAACCAAAAGCAATCGGGTAGAACAGAATATAATAAATTGGAAGAAATATCGCTAACATCTTAGATTTTGAGATCATTGAGAGTGGAATTTTAAGCGCCAATTTCCAATAGATCTGTCCAAATTTTCCATAAGAATATTCAAATGATCTAATAATAAAACCAGCTCTCTCCAGCTTGGAACAAATATCTTCTTTGCTGTAACCGGGTCGCACATGTTCTGCTGTGAATTTGGCAGATTCATCAAAATTACTGGGAGATGAAATTATCAGCTTTCCACCTTGTGTTAGCACTTTTCTAAAATTTTGTAATACTTGTACATCATCTTCAATATGTTCCAGAATATCGATAGCAACGATGAGATCAAATCTTTCTTTTGGTGTGTATTTTGTTAAATCTGCTTGCTGGGCTGTAAAATCCTCCCAGCCAACTTCTTTAGCATAATGAGCAAATGAATCCATGTAATTGGTTTTCAGGTCAACAGCATGAACTTCTGCTTTTTTGAATTGCCTGAGAATGAAATAAGAATATTGTCCAAAACCGGCTCCTGCATCATAAAACCGCAGTGACTTCCCTGTTGGAAAATATTTTTTAATCTCTCTTTTTACATACCACTGACGCAGCAGCAGCATATCCAACAGCAAATAGAACAGCTTCCTTAAAACAGGAAAACGTTCTATCAAACTGGCAAATTTATCTTTAACTTTATCGTATTGCATTTACAAAATACTCCTGCAAGCCCATAATCCACCTGCAATATTTATATCCGGTTTTTTAATGAGGTAAACAGGAAATTGAGTGAGAAGTTGCTGACGGATCAGGCAATTGTGAAATTCTTTCATCAAACCGCTTTGATGAATAAATTTTGCATTATTTATAGTGGAAGCTCCGCAAAGATAAATTCCACCGTAAGGTTGTATCATCAAGGCCATTGCTTGAATTATTCTGCCCACACTTCTGTAAAAAATATTGAGTGCTTCGACGGCATATTTATCACTTCCGCTTACTGCTGATCTCGCAATTTCGGAAGCTTCTTTTTCTTTTTTCTGCACAACTCCATCCAATTTTAATATTGCGTCATAGGTTTTGCATAATCCCTTACCTGAAACAAAATCTTCAAAATTCAAAAAGCTTCTTTCTGGTTTATTGGAAAGAATAATACTAACTATTTTTGCATGTCTGTCATCTAAATATGGAACTTGAATATGCTGTATCTCAGAAGACAACACATCTCTTACTTGCTCACCGGAATGTGTTGTAAATTCGATGATGCTTGCAGTTCCAAATCCGGTACCGGGTGCGATTACAAGTTTATTATTTATACGATTTTTGGCAGAGAAATCCGGTTTATATAGAATTTGACATTTGTCCGAATCCAGTTCACCTTTCTCTTCCATTTCCAAAATTCCATATCCTGCCATTTCCATATCATTCACCATGATCGTGTTACTTTCGGGAAATCCTAATTCTATCAGATCTTCCAAAATTATAGTGGGGATATTTTTCCAATTTGTTATCTCTACTTTACGATGATCTATAATCGCTCCGGCAAAACCGATAACACCATGAGTTGGTTTAATGTCGGGATCAATATCATTTAGGGAAGCCTTAATGAAACTTCTTAATTCTTCTTTAGAATTGATCTTCTGTATGAATTCTTTAGATAAGAGATCATTCTTTTCATTCTCAATTATTTCTGCTCGAAGGCGGGTATGTGTACCACCAACATCAATAGAGATATTTAAATTTTTCATAAATTGTTAAATGAAATAATCAATTCTATGAGTCAATAAAAAAGTCAGGGGAGTAGATCAGAAGGACCTTGAGTTTGCTCAATATCTGAAAGCATAAATATTCAGCCAATTTCACCTAAGCTGAAATTTCCCTTGACCAATAGTCCGCCATTGGAATATTTCGCACTTGTAATATAAGGAGGGAGATAAATGATTTTTTCTAATGCTGAACTTATGCTGATGCAGCTTATCTTTGAAGGTCCCAATAAAACAGGATACGAAATAAATAATTGGGTGAAGAAACTTGGTTATAATAAATGGGCTGGTGTTGGAAAAACATCAGTTTATAATGGATTGAATAAACTCATCGCAAATAATTATTTGAAAGCTCATTTAAATTCTAATAAAACCGGTAAAGGACCGCTTCCCACATGTTATAATATTACAGAAAAAGGAAGCGAAGCCATGAAACAGGATATGCTGGAAACCATTGGAACAGCGAGGGAACGAGATCAGCGATTCGATCTTACGATCTCGGCTATTCATCTCTTACCCAAAATCGAAATAACGGAAGCATTTTCTATCAGGAGAAAGTTCTTGAATAAAGAATACGACAGGCTTTCGGCAGATTATGAAGGACAGAAAGATTGCATTTCCGAAGGCGGGAAACTGCTTTATGAACGAATGCTGATGTCCCTGGAAAATGAACTTAAGTTTGCAGAATATATCTTAAAACAATAAAACTAGTATAAGGAATTAAACATGAAAGTAATAATCTTAATTTTAATTCTAACAGCTTTCACCTTCCTAAATGCAGAATGGGAGCTTTTATCCTCGGGAATTGGTGATAATCTTTATGGTGTGCATTTCACTGATGATGATAATGGTTATGTTGTCGGCTGGGGAGCCAGTGCCGGAGCAATGGTTCTGCAAACTTCAGATGCAGGAGAAAATTGGAATTCTACCAATATGTCAACCGGAGCATTTGTTTTTTCAGTAACTTCTACAAATGCTAACAATATTTATGCTGCAGGTTGTTTAAATGGAGGAGCTGCTGGCGCGGTTTTTAAAAGTAACAATGCTGGAGGAAACTGGATAAATTCATCGTTTCCAACAACATACGGATTGTATGATGTCGAATTTGCGGACGAGCAAATTGGATATACTTGTGGTTGGCTAGGTAAGATATTCAAAACCACAAATGGCGGGAGTAGTTGGTCTCCACTAAACTCAGGGACAGGAAATGTATTACGCTGGATGAGTGTAGTAGATGAGAACAATGTTTTTATAGTTGGCGGTTCAAATTGGAATAATCCTAATACCCTTTTTAAAACAACTAACGGCTCAACATGGTCATATGTCACTTCCCTGGGCGGCGTAGTTGGTGGAGTTCATTTCTTTGATGCGGATACTGGGATTTTTGCCGGTGGAAGTGGTGGAGAGATCATCAAGAAGACCTATGATGGAGGATCCAACTGGGAAGAAAAATACTCCAGCAATACCGGATTGTTCCAAGCAATATATTTTACAGAAGAAGGAATTGGATGGGCATGTGGAAATAATGGCAGAGTTGCTAAATCTGTCGATTTCGGAGAGACCTGGATCGAGCTCGATTCTGTTAGTCCTTCTACAACCTTATTGGGAGTTTATGCCACAGAAACTCATCTCTTTGCAGTGGGAGAAAATGGTCGAATATTTCGTAAGGAAATAGAGACAATACTGGATGCGAATTTCAGTGCAGAACCAGTTTTAGGTGAAGCACCACTTATTGTACAATTCACAGATGAAACGGTTGGAGAACCCTCATTTTGGCACTGGGATTTCAATAACGATGGAACGACTGATTCTATGGTGCAACATCCTATCTGGACTTATTCTGAACCTGGAATATATTCCGTTCTCTTAACTGTTTATGACGAGACACAAACTATCATGGATTTTGAACTAAAAAATGATTTCATCGAAGTGACATCAACGGGTGTAAATGATGTTTACGTTCCAGAATTTGAGATGACAAATTATCCCAATCCATTTAATCCTAGTACAACAATTTCTTTTGAAACCACTAATTTACACGAAGATGCTCAAATAGAAATATTTAATTTGCAAGGACAGAAGATAAAGAAATTTGAAATTAGGAATTTAAAATCGGGAATTAACGAAGTAATCTGGAATGGAGATAATGATTCTAATAAACCAGTTTCCAGTGGAATTTATTTTTATAAAATGAGAAATGGAATTTATACGAGTACAAAAAAAATGGTGTTATTAAAATAGGAATTTAAAATGAAAAATTTATTTTTATTACTTATTATTGTGTTTTGCGGAGTAGCATTATCTGCTACGATTATCAACGTTCCAGCTGATCATGCAACTATTCAAGCTGCAATAAATTCAAGTTCAACAAGCGATACGGTGTTAGTTCAACCAGGCACATATTTCGAAGACATTACTTTTGGTGGAAGAGCAATCACAGTTGCGTCATTGTTTCTAACTACCGGAGACGAAACTTATATCGAACAGACCATTATCAATGCCGGTGGATATGGTCATTGTGTTACCTTTAATAGTGGTGAAAACAACGATTCGATAATCACCGGTTTCACTGCAACCAATGGTGGAAGTTACTATGGTTCCGGTATCTATTGCTACCAGAATTCCAGCCCAACCATCAGCAATATGATCATCACCGATAATCATGGAGATAATGGTGATAGTTACGGTGGTGGTATGTGTTTCATGAGTGATTGTGAACCGGCCTGTTCCGATTTAGTTATTTCAAATAATTACGCTCAAGCCGGTGGAGGAATTTGGTTTCATGATAACTCTCATGCAATAATGTCTAATATTACTTTAACAGGAAATTCATCTGCACATGGCGGTGCAATGCTGACCAGCTACTCCAATCCTATTATTGATCATGCTGTGATGTATGGTAACAGTTCTTCCTTTGGTGGCGCCGTTTATGTTTTTAATTATTCTGCTCCTCAGTTCATAAATTGTACGATATACAATAATAATGCAAGTTATGGTGGTGGCTTTTATTGTATTGATCTTTATGGTGAACCTATCATAACCAATAGCATTGTTTGGGGTAATACTTCCAGTTATAATTTACAAATATTTTCTAACTCATCAATTCATCCTCCGGTTGTAACATATTCTGATGTTCAAGATGGAACCGGAGAATATTGGTTTGGTGAAGGCTGCATAGATGCTGATCCGGAATTCCTGGATCCAACCAATAACATCTTTTTACTCGGGGCATCTTCACCATGCATCGATGCAGGTGATCCGTCTTCTCCTCTGGATCCAGATGGCTCTATTGCAGATATGGGAGCTTTCTACTATGTTCAATATGGATTTGGCTCAGTAGAAGGAGTTGTTACAAATTCCGAAACAGGTCTTCCGATTCCGGATGCAGTAATTACACTTGGAAATGAACAAGCCACAACAGATGATACCGGTTATTATATTATCGAAGATATTTTTGCAGGAGATCATGTGATCTATGTTAATGTAGAGAATTATGTTTCAACCTCTACCGAAGTTACGATTATTGCCGATGAAACTACAGTTCTGGATTTTGTATTGGAAGTCGATTACACAAATACTGTTTCCTACTCATTTGCCTTGGAGGATAGTCCGGAGCAACAGGTTTATCCGAATAATACTAATCCTTATACAAACTCATATGATGATCTTGGTTGGATAGAAGTGATTGTTGAAGAAGAATGTGAAGTTTCTGGACTTGAGATGAATCTGAATTGGAATAGTCTTGATTATCCCGAAGAAGGATACCTTTTTATTATTTCACCCTCAGGCACTCAAGTAGAAATCTATAGTGCCGAACAAATCGGAATAATAGCTCTGGAATTGGAAACCGATGCTTTTAATGGTGAGCAGTCGGTCGGTAGTTGGATAATATATATTTATGATTCTTATGGTGACGGTGGACATCAAATCACTGATGCAGAATTGATCTTAAATTTACAACATTACATGACCATCGTGAACTTGGCTGTCGAATATGAGAGCAGCACAACAGCAGTGGCTTCCTGGACAGCTCCGGATCCGTTTGGTGAAAGAAGCCTGGATGGATACAATATCTATCTTGATGGAGAATTGATAGGAACTTCTACTTCAACTGATTTCACGATTTCCAATTTAACTATCGGTCAAGAATATGTAGTAGGTGTATCTGTGCAGTACTCAGATGAAGAATCAGAAATAGTCGAGATCGACTATACTCATACTTCAACGAATTCACCAGAGAATATTGTTCCTGTTACAAAACTTAATGGCAACTACCCAAATCCATTTAATCCAATAACCACAATTTCTTTTTCAGTATCACATATGCCCTCGTTTGTGAATATTGAAATATATAATTTGAAAGGACAGAAAGTAAAAACTCTAATTAACGAGCAACTTGCTGCAGGTCAGCATTCTGTAATCTGGAAGGGGAAAGATGATTCCAATAAATCAGTTTCCAGTGGAATATATTTTTACAGAATGAAAAGCGAAAACTACATACTCTCAAAAAAAATGATACTGTTAAAGTAGGAATAAAACTTGCGTAAAAATATTGTATGTAAAAAATTTGGAAAGGCAAAATTAAAAGGAGGACAAAAAATGAAAAAGAAATTGTTTTTAATTAGTTTACTTCTTCTCATGACTTTATCAGCTTTTGCCGTACAAAGGTATGTCGTTGGAGAAGTGTTCACACAAACATGGTGAGGGTACTGTCCAATAGCGCGGGCCGCGCTAGCAACTATGTGGGATGATCCCGCAACTTATCCCTATTTTATTCCATTGATCTGGCAGGGTGATGGACCAAATCCAAGCCCTGGTTACGGTACAAGAGCCAGTATGTATGGCGTCGGTGGCATTCCACACTGTCAATGGGGTGGTAGCCAAAATTATATAGGAGGTGGTACAAGCACTCTTCCTGCTTATATCAACTTGTATAACAACATTGCAGCACAAGATAGTCCAGCAGAAATGGACCTTGAATTAAACACTAACTCACAAGGACAACTTGCATTTCTTTTAGATGTCACTTTAACAAGTAATATCACGACAACAAATAATCAAATAGTATATGTTCTTACACACGATTGGGAACCAGGACAATCACCGGATTATTTTGCATCTGTAATTCTGTATGAACAAGAACCATTCGACTTAACTACGGCAGGGCAAACTGGAAGTTACGAATATGCTTTTGATATGCCACCAAACTGGGATCTTGCAAAAATGAAAGCAATTGCCATGATTCAAACATTCGGTGGAAATCACCAGATTCACCAGGCTGCAATTACTGATTTCTCAGGTCTGCTTCCAATGTTCACTACCAATGTAACAGAAGGTCCTGCTCATCTTGGAGTTCAGTTTACTAACAATTCATTTCCACTAACAGGAATCGATAGCTGGGAATGGGACTTTGACGGTGATGGTGAGATTGACAGTACTGAAGAAAATCCTTATCATCTGTATACTGAACCTGGATCATATGATGTAACTCTCATAATTGAAGTTGATGGGGAATTTGCTGAAATTACGGTTGAAGATTATATAACTGTAACAGATGGTTCATTAGTTAGTGGAAATCTATCTGGTGTATGGGTACCTGCTTTTAGTCCTTATACAATATCCGGTGATATAACTATTGCTGAAGGTGATGAACTAATTATTAATTCTGATGTTGAATTACAAT
>JAGLPW010000096.1 GCA_023137125.1 Candidatus Cloacimonadota bacterium
GGATCTTTAACCGGTATTTTCCAGTTCATGATGATCTCACGGCATTTTGATAGAAAGGATTCGGTAAAATAGCTGCCCTTGGTTGCATCAATATCTACAGCTTCAACTTTACCACTTTTATTTATGATGATCGAGAACTCTAAGGTTCCATACATATCCATCATCATAGTTTCTATACCGAATAATTTTGCTATCTGCGGTTTATAGGTAGAAACCACTCTATCGATATCGGCAATGATCGATTTTGTTTGAGGAGATATAGTCTGTTTAACCGTTATCGAGCCCTCCGAAACCATTTTAATTCCGGCAAAGCGTTTCTTAACAGCAGTGAATTGAGCCCTACTTTCTATTTTGGTAATGTTATAGCTGCCAACATCACCACCCAGGCTGGCCATATCAACTTCTTCAAAACCGCCTGTTCCACCTAAGTCTAGACCTCCCAGATCACCCAGTCCTCCAAGACCGTCACCCGATCCTTCCAGATCAAATCCACCAGACCCGGCAATATCAAGATCAGTGGCTCCACGTCTGGCTTTAGGTCCAGTTCCGGATCCAGGTCCGCCTGAACCTGCGGCAACAATTTCACTAACTTCTGTAACTTCTAATAACTCATTACTGAAATCACCTGTTCCTGTTCCACCTTGAATACCGCCAACATCTAGGGCAAGTCCAAATTCCTGTTCAAATTGAGCTGAAGTCATGGCCTGAGCATATTCAACTTGCTCCGTAATTTCCTCTTCCGTCTCTTCTATGGATTCTCCAACTTCTACATCTGCTGTGCCTTCTGCTGCAACAGCTTCCTCAATTACCGGTTGAATTTGCGTAGCAAAATCTTCAATACGCTGCATGCGTTCAGTGAAATCTACCTGCAGGGGAGGGACATAGTTACTTTCAGCAATATAAAGAGCTATCCAGGCAGCAACAAGACCAAGGATAACGAATATCCGTGTGAATTTCTGCTGAGGAGTGGAAGGTGGGAATTTAGCAAATTGTTTGGCAATACTGATTTCTTGCAGGGAAGGAGTGTAGGTGTAGGGTTTACTAAAGCTATATTCAATTTCCCAATTGCCTCCAAAACTGACAGAGCCTACCGTAGAGGGATCGAGAGTCATGGTTTTGCCTTTGATAAGATTAGCTCTTCTCAGGTCATCCATTCCCAATTCCTGGTTATCTTTTTTTACAATTACTTCCATATCATCGCGCAAATTCAATTTAAAAGATGAACCGTGTTTAGAGATCAGCTTATATCTTTTGGGAAAGGCTTTATCAAGGATCTGCCAGAAAATATCTCTGTCATTTCCTATAAAGAATTTGTTTGTAAAATCCCTTTTGTGCCTGGCAATATCCAAAACCTTATCTTGATATTTTAATTTTAAATTCAATACTTTATCAACCATAGGCACCTCTTATAATCCCAGAACTTCATCTTTGTTATCCGTGTGAATTGAAGAGAAATAGATGTTTGCGAAAGAAGCCTGGGCACTGAACTTTATAAACTCCGTTATATATCTACAGGGTAATTCTTTATCCGCCTGGATCAGCAAACAGGGTTTACTGCCGACAGAAGTTATTGATCTTGCTTCCATTAGCAGTAGTTTGAGTAGGGAATTCCTGATCTCAGGTTTATTTAAAAAATCTTGAAGCGATCCAACTTCCATACTCTCTACACCATAAAGTATTTTGTCTGGATAAATTTTTAGGTATACTGCCTTTCCACTTTCTATCAGTTCGTTTGTAGTAATTGTCGTTGGCAAAAGCATCCCTTCCGGAGCATTTTTCTGGGCAGAATCCATTGAGATATTCTTAATCATAAAAACAAGCAGGATCGTTAGAATATCTATTAAAGAAGTGATGTTAAGGTCTTTGGTTTTGTTACCTCTTTTTCTGCTTTGGAATTTACCTCCGCCAGCACGATTAACCTTAACTGATAATGCATTCATAATCTGCTCCTATTTAGCTTTATAATACTTCGTTGATGATGTCAGATATTTGATATTAGGAAAATTATTGCTTTTACAGATATCGATCGATCGCAGCAACGTATCAAATTTTACATTTGGATCGGGAAGCAGGTCAATTGTCCCCTGGTTTTCGTTGTTTCTTTTTAAGCGCGCGATACTCTCATCCAGAGTAAAATAATCGTATGTACCGGCAGATAATTGAGGAATAGTAATGATATCTTCAATACCCTCTACCATGATCTCAAACCTATCCGGCAGCAGGGCAAGAGTAATTACTTTAGGTAGATCCTCTTCTAGTTGCTCTTCTGGATCGTCACCGCCGCCGCCGCCAGCAGCTTCGGTTGGGAGAGTGATCTCAATCATCGCCAGATGAACTGCTACCATTATAGTCATTAACATTGGAATAATAACTATAAAAAGATTCATTATCGGAATCAGATTCGGTTCTCTAGTTTCATTTTGAGAACGTGATCTGTGCTTGGATGGACCGTAAGCCATAAGACTAATCCTTCATTGAATAAGTGATTTGGTTAATAGCTTTTACGCTGTACTCATCAATATCATTGATAATTTTATCTGCTCTGGACTGAAGACCACCTTTTATGAGCATAGTTGGAATAGCAACCATAAGTCCGTATGCTGTGGTTCCCATAGCCATTGAGATACCTTCTGTAAGAAGTCTGCTCTTATCTGCTTCCGGTGCATTGGCCAGTGAATCAAAAGCCATAACAAGACCGAAAATAGTTCCCAATAGTCCCAGCAGAGTTGAGATCTGAGCAATAATGTCAAACCAGAAAAGTCCACCCTCTACGTTGGGAATTGCTTGCAGGCCAGCTTCATCAAAAGAGTTCTGTAAATGCTCTTTCAGTTGTATTCCTTTCTTACCGGATTTGACTCCATCATTATAACCCAGAAGACCATTCCAGAAGATGAATCCAAGTGTGGTTTTTTTAAATTGAGAACAAATACGGATCGCCTCTTCTATCTGGTTATTTTTGATATAACCTTTTAGTTTGAGATAGAATTGTTGAGTGTTCAATTTCTCTTTGATAGATAACTGCCAGTATTTGATGATCGCCAGGATCAACATAATTACCAGCAAAAATGAAATGATGTACATAAAAACACCACCATTAATAAACATATCTACAACATTCACCGCAGCAGAAAGACTACTTACACTAAAAAGTAAAACAACAAGCAAAAAAGCTTTTAAAATACTGTTTTTCATTCCCTACCTCCCCTAATATAATAACTTATTTGATTTTTTGAATTTATCAATAACATTCAATTTCATATCGGTCTCCAGATCCGTACCTTTACGTGGCATAATGGAAGAATTATCCGGTTTCCTGATCTCTACTTTTGTCTCTTCATCCAATTCACTTTTTACTGTTCTAACATTGAGCTTCTTTGTTCCTGCAGGTGTCTGACCAAATAGTGAAACGGAGAGGATTAAAATAATTAGTAACATAATAATAATTTTTTTCATCTTTATCCCTCTACTTTAGGATTAATCCCTATCTTCAAACATATAAAATATCATTTCTTTCACTCTGTCAACTTCTTTTTCGCACGGTAATTCATTTCGAAGATAAGACCCTTGTATTCTCTACCGCCAATTACTTCTATCTCGATTGTATTCATTCCAGGCAGCAAATTATCAACAACGCTCTCAAATGGCTGGATCTTTTTAAGGCGATCGTCAATTACAATGCCTCTATCCTCAACCAATAATTGACCGTTTATCCAGATCGTCATTGTATTTTGACCAATACATTTCAGAGTTGCATCGGTAACTTCTCCCGATATTTCAATCTCTTTTCGGAAAGTCACAGTTTCTACATTGTTTGAATCTATCACAGGATACCAAATACCTACAGCTTCACTATCTTCCATTCCATACATCTGTGCTTTAAAGAATTTGAAGTTAGATACATTAGCTGCAACCCAATCT
Source organism: Candidatus Cloacimonadota bacterium (assembly GCA_023137125.1). GTDB lineage: Bacteria > Cloacimonadota > Cloacimonadia > Cloacimonadales > TCS61 > Tenebribacter. The sequence goes on from JAGLPW010000096.1 coordinate 3,919, forward strand.
TCTCGATCTATATCTTCTTGTGCATCTTCTTGAGTTGAATCCATTACAGCTTCAGAGACAGCAAGTGTGTCGGAAACGCTAACAAGCATCGTATCAGGAGGAGTAACTACCGTTACCTCAGCACCCTCTTTCTTGCTCATCCAGGTGAAGTCTGAGACAAGTTTGAGCTGTTCTGTAGTCTTGTGATATTCAAATTTCGCTTTATCGAACTGCAGAGTGAGTGCGGCGGCAAATATTGCAGATTCTCCTTCTGTAGTACCGGACGGAACTTTAAAGATAATAGTGTTCTTTCCACTAGTGAGATGCATTGAGGTTGATAGATTATATTGAGGCAATAATTCATCACCTACATGGGTAAGCTCTTTTTTCATCTCTGGTTCTTTTTCAACCAGAGTATTATTTATATAAACTTCTATTGGTTGTGTGAATACATATTGGATATTGAGTAATTCCGGTTTGATCTCAGCTTCAAAATCTTTCTTTACATAGGTGGCAAATGTATCGCTAATAATTATTGCATATGCAGAATTAAAAACCACCTGTTCCGGGGCAATATTCACATTTTTCCATATTCCATAATTATATTGCACCGAAGCAAGATCGGTGATCGGTTTTCTATTGCTCTTCCATCCATAATTCGTGTAATCATATTCGTAGATCTTAGGCTTTTCAATTCCGAGATCAACCAGACGAGTATATGTTTTCTCAACCCATTCATCAGAGTAGTCTTTTCCAGTGGAGAAGGTTGTAAGAATAGTCTTATATAATTGTACGGCCTTCTTCAGGAAGTTCAACCTGATTTGATTACCATTGTTCAAGATGGTGTTTTTATACTGCTCCTGCTGAACAGGATTGGCATTCATCTGCTCGCTATTCAATTGATTTGAAATATCGAGATACAGCTGGATCTGTGTGATTACAACTTCAGCACCGTAATCGTAGGTTTGAGCTGCTACATAAAGCGCTTCTGTACGGTCCTCTGTTTTTAGATCGTATTGCTTGCCCTCCTGGATCAGGGTAATTATTTTCGCCGTCTCTCTATCAGCCATTTCCATCAGTTTAGGAATTCTTCTTTTTCCCTCAACCAGATGTTTTTTCCACTCGGTAAGTTCATTTATCCTGATCAAGTCATCTGGAGTCATTGATAAGATTCCATCTTTCACTTCATCAATTCCCTCATGGAATTTATCGCTGAATGTTGCATACTTTTTATAATATGCAAAGTTATCATAAATAGCATCTGTTGGAAGAGATAGACCCTCTGCCAGATAGTGCTTATCCAGTTCTTCAAATTCTCTGATCTTCTCATGCATCAATTCATACTGCTCTGCAACGAAGAAGGTATCAACTTCTGCAATAACTTTCTTTAGTTTATCAGCCGCAACTTTTACCAGCAGATCGATCGTTGGATCTTTCTTATACAGATAAGATGCCAACTCTTCGAATTTTTTATCTTCACCACGATCATTATAGATCTTGGCAACATTTATCAGGAAGTCATTAGCTTTCGGATGGTTCGGATAGAGATCATCGAACTTTAGGCTTAATTCAACCAGTTTGTTCTTGTTTTCCAGTTCAGCATAGATCTTATAGGCATTAAGGAATATACTTGCTCTGCTATCTTCTCCAATGTCCAGTTTCCCGGCATCATCATGAAGTTGCAGATACATCTGTGCCGCTCTTTCTTTTTGGTTATATTGTTCACCTTCGTAAAATCCAATGATCTGGAGTCGAAGTTTATAAGCCTCATTAGATTCTTTGTATTTATTGATGAACTGCTTACGTAGACTTTCGCTCTGGCTCCAGTCTTTTAAGGAATCTGTGATAGTCCAGGCACTTATATAGGCAGCCAACACATCATTTTTACTATCTTTCCTGGAGGTGATATCAAGATAGAGATCTATCGCTGTTTGATTTTGTCCCGCTTTCTGATAGCTTTCGATAGCATTGATAATAAAACCGATACTTTTATCAGGATCACTCGTTTCTAGTTCTTTTGCCAGTCTCAAATATTCTTGGGCTGCAGTTGTGAAATCTGCAGAATCGGCAAGTGTAGTAGCTTTTGCCTGCATTGTTGCCAGGATATTATTATTAAAGTCTTCCTTCTCATCTGCGGTTGCATATTTTACAGCTTCACGATAGAATTTTTCGGCATCATCATAATTATTTTTGTTTTGGCTAATCTCAGCCAGACGAGAATAGATGATTTTCTTAAGATCATTTTCAACCTGATATTGAAGTACATGTTCAAAATCGATAAAGGCTGCCTCGTAATCTTCCTTATTATAATGCAATTCTGCACGCTGGTAGATGATCCTGATCAGTTCTTTTTCAGACTGATTCCCCTTATCCTCGTAATTATTCAGGAAATCCTGATATTGGCCCATTGCAGCGATAAACAGAGAATCCAGCCCAGTACGATCCAGTATAAGATCTCTTGTTGTATCAACATAGGTGTGCTGTTCAACTGTAGTATCTAAGAGTGCATAGATCCTCTCAAAATTATAGAACCTGGTCTCGTGATAATTATAGATCTTTGGAAAATCGGGATTCTTCTCAATGAAATTGGTGATATTATCGTTAGTTTCAAAATATAATCTTGGATCCTGTGAGTTCTCTGCCAGCTCTTGACTAAAATCTACTACGCTTTTATTGATCTTATTTTCATACTCTTCGGTATCAAATTCTTTAAATTTAGAAAAATTATTAACTAGCTCTTTATATTGAAGATAGTCATTTTCATCTTTTGATTGAGCAAAAATATTATAATACTTTGGCTCCAGAAATTCATAGGCAGCCCTGATGATCTTCAGCTGCTGAGTGATATCTTCATTCTGGTTTGTTTGATACCATACAGAATCGGCTCTAAATTCTGTTGTTAACCGTTTATACTGATCGATAATAAGTTCTTCAGCCGCAACACCTCTTCTGGTCCGGTTAGGATTATTTGTATAGATAGTAACTATTGAATCGACCATAGAGGGACATTCGATACTGCCCGGATATAAAGTGATGTAGGCATTATAAAGGTCGGCAGCTTGCATGGGTGCATTGTATCTATGCTTTAAGTTAATTGATTCTAATAATATCTCTTTTCCGTAGCTGTCTGAGACAAAGGTATGGAATATCTCTTTGGCTTTAGCAGCAGCTTGAGAATATTGAACAAAATCTGTTCCGTCATATTCAATTAGACTGAAAGCAATATTTTCTATTGCATCAGCTTTAAAGAAGGTAGCTTCTATCTGCAGAGAATCTGTATTGATTATCTCTAAGATCGCTGTAAAGTCATCTATGGCATGAGTAAAATCACCCATTGTAAAGTTTGTCCAAGCGCGTTGGAAGAGACCATAATTTTGTAGTCTATCATCTTCTTGCCGGGCAACCTTATCAAAATATTCTACTGATTTTTGAAAATATTTTTGAGGAGTACGTGCATCCAGGGCTAAATCAAAGTAAATTATCCCCAGTCTATAGAATCCTTCTGTGTAGTATTTTGACTCCGGGAACGTTTCAGTGAGTTCCAGGTGGGAATTAATAACATATTCAAGGCTCTCTTCGGTGATACGTAGTGAATCCGGCCAGTTCATGACCAGTGCGATATTATTTTGTCTGGCTAGATCACGCTTATCAATTTCAGATTTAAAACCATAAAAGCCAATATTATATAATACTATATCTTTATATAAGAAATTATCATCCGCCAACAAAACCTTCTGATAGAAATCGGTCGTGATAATAGGATCACCAACATTTATTTCTGTGCTCATCTCGGCTAGGTTAAAATAGAGGGTTGCCAATCCGGGTGAATCAAGATTGTCATTAACGAACCGGAGAGTACGATCATATACCTCTTTTTTATAATTAACCTTCTGCTGATATCTCTCTTTTAGTTCATTATTAAGATTCGATGAGATCGCCTCATTAGTTTGAGCAACAATCGCAGAAATAGTGAAGACAACGATTAAGAATAATATGAAGAATCTATAATTTCTATTCATTTCTTACTTTTTCCTGAAATTCTTTATACTCTTTATCCATGATCTGGGTCTGTTTAAACAGAATACTGAGTAAACTGAATTGATATTGTTCATTGGCAGAAGTGATCTCTTCCATTAAACCGGATAATGTGTCATCGTAAATAAACTGCAGCCCTTCGAATTCAGCGATTAGAATCTCTTTTTCATTACTCAATCTTTGAGCTATCATTTTATTGAAATTCTTGATCACATCTTTCTTCAATGCCAGAAGTTCCTTTTTATTTCTATCAATAGCTAATGCTTCGTCTTCTATTAGATCCTGAAAATCATCAGATGGTTTTCCTTTAAACATATATTGTGCAATAACCTCGATCGATTCAAGATTCTCCTCAATATTTTGCATAGAATTTTGAATTGTGGGAAGCATATCTTCATGATTATTTTGGATAGCGATCTGTTCAATTTCTTTCCATGTATTTAATAAATTCTCCTGACTTATCTTCTCAAAAGCTAAAGCTTTGGCAAAATTGAAGTCATCCCGTGAGAATCGTGGCCTGTGCCCAAGATAACTTAACACCTGCAGGGATACGATTGATGAGTCTGAAGATGCGATTTCACGGTCAAGAATGGCCGGGATCCTTGTATTCGGCAACAATTGCGCCAATAGAATTACCGCATCCATATCTGCTATTGTACTACTGTAAGACATATACTCTTCTTCCAGGATCTGCAATATATTAAGAGATTCATTATCAAGTCCTGTATATAAGGTTTCTAATGTTGTATTGGTCTGCGCCAAGGCATTTTCTATATTATCAGATTGAAGTTTAAGATTATCCCGCTCTTCTCCAGTAATATCTCTTTGTGTAAGCTGCCTTCTCAATTTGCTGTATCTTTCCAAAAGGTTGTATTTGGTGTTCATAGTTTCCATGAGAATGTTATTTCGAGTGATCATTTCGGAAAGGGTGTTTTCGGCCTGATCATAATTTCCACGACCCTGTTCAGAGACAGCCACAAAGAATTTTGCAGAGGCAAAATACTGACTTTTCACCGGTTTATCGATTATTATATTGAAATATTCGATAGCTTTTAGATATTTTTTGTTATTATAGTTCTGCATTGCTATCTCATAGATCAACTCATCAGAGATCACGTCGCTTGTATAGTCAAAATAGGCGTCGTAATAGGCCAAAGACATTTCTAGATCATCATTAACTAAGTGCAGTCTTGCAAGTGAAATTATAATATATTCATAATAGTCTGTTCTTTTATTATATTTGCTCTCTAACTCAGAAAATTTTTCAATAGAGTTGGCAAGATCTTCAGTGAAATATGAAATTAGAGCCAGCATCGATTTTGACCTGAAGGCAAACTTTTTATCTTTTTTCAAGATGTTAAAGTAAGTTTCCGCTTCGGTATACTTACCAGTATTGTAATAAGCCTGAGCCAGCCAGAAATTTTGCTGCAAAGATTTTTCGGCACTATACTGATCAAAGATATTTATCAATTTCTGATCAGATCCAGTTACAAAATAGATCTCTTCTAAGAGCAGAATGGTTGGATCCATAATTGAAGAACGGGGGTAGTTCTCAACTATTTCCTCTAACAATCCTAAAGCCTTTTTATAATTTATCTTTATAAAGGCCAGTTTTGCCCGATAATAGAGAAGCTGATCTTGTAACTCAACCACATCTCCGTAAATAATTTTCTGCTCACCTATTTTTAATGCAACTGATTCGATCAATTCTTCTTCGAACATGCGATCAATAATTTTTGCGGTTTTAGAGAAAACAGTTTTAAGATTGGAAATTTTCCCTTTCTTATATAGCTCTCTTACTGCAGCTCTCTGCTGTAGAAGATTGAAATAATAGGATATCTCTTCTTCCAAGATAGCTAATGCTCTTTTCTCTTCTTTCAGTTGTTGAATAAGAGGTTTTTCTTTTTCTGCCGGTTGAAGAATTGAGGTTATATCAGCCTGTGCAATCAGGACTGAACCCAGAACCAGCAGTATAAATGCAAAAATTATTTTATTCATATTTTATATGATCTATTCTTGTAATAGTTTTCTGATCTCTTCTAACTCTTTTTCTGCCTGTTTTCTTCTCTGTCTGATCTGTTCTAACTCTTCATGCAGCGGGTTAGAATCTTCATTGTATGTCTCTTCATCCTCAGGTGTTATTTTCTGAATCGCTCTCTGCTGAACGCCAACAGTTCGTTTTCTCTTCTCAGCAGCTTTCAATTCAGAAAATTTATCAAGTGTGTACTTCAAATTAAGAGCATACTTTTTACTACCCATGTCATCTTTGATACCAAGAAAGTCTTCAAGTTCGTACATGCCGGCCCTGAGAGTAAAGTTCTTATAAAAACCGTTCAGGCCTATGTTAATATTCTGACTATCCCACTCGAGATCAAGACCCCAAAAGCGTGATGGTTTGATATCCATACCCCAGAAGATACCGGCAAAATTCTTTACCGTCTCTCCCTTACCCTGAAATCTTCTCTGCCCCATACCAAAATGGAAGGAGGTTTCCAGATAATCCATAATAGGAATACCGGTAATGATAATCAGAGATTTGCTGATCACAAGATATGGAGAATTACTGATATAATCCTGAGGATCAGTAAACTCGTAATCTAGTGAAGCTAAATCTTCCTTTTCATAGTTGGCCACACTTGAGAAAAGATTTGTCATACCAAATGAGACCGCCGGTAAGCTCTCAGTTTCATTGATAAGACGAAACTTCAAATTACCAAAAATACCTGCTGTGCTGGTATAGACGATCCCCAGCTCGCCCCGGTCGAACAAACCGAACCGCACTGAAGCGCCAAAGTCATACTCACCATATCGCTCTTCTATTCCAGGCAACACTCCATCTCCAACAAAATAGTTTATATAAGAAATATCTACCATTTTGTGCGGTAATACATATGCATCCGGTATGTTAATATTACCCATTACAGAGTATGGCATGGAAAACAGCGCTATATTGAGCAAGCAAAAAATACCTACTAACAATAAAACCCTTTTTTTCATAATAACCCCCGAGCCTTAAATCGACTCTCTTTTTAACTTATTGACAACTTATTCGTCAAGATTTTTCTTTAAATCATGATTAACAATAATATAAAACAAATAGGCCTATCAGGAGAAAAGAAGGCCAAGGAATTTTTGATCTCCAATAATTATGAGATCATTAAAACAAATTTTCATTCTCCTTATGGCGAGATCGATATCATCGCAAAGGACGATGAAACATTAGTATTCATCGAAGTCAAAACACGATCCGGTGATCTCGATTCTGCCTTGAGGAGCATTTCAATCTCTAAAAGAAGAAAACTTTCCAAAACAGCTTCCTATTTTCTTTCAAAGAATGACGCTTTTTATGATATGTTCACACGTTTTGATGTAATTGTTATCCTGAACGAAAAATCCCATACATCCTTAAAACATATCAAAGAAGCTTTTGTTCCCACTTTCTAACTTAAATAAATATCAATTATTATTAGTTACAAATAATCAGTACTGTCTTTTTTTATTTTGTACTTTTCCTTATTGAACCAATATGCAATGCGAAAAGTGTATTATGATATCTTTATGTCAAACTTTTTTTAACAACCTATTTTAACATATTAATATAATTTATACTAATTTTCCCCATTTTGAAAATAAATGCATAATGCGTACCAAACAGTAAGTTAATATCTTTGATCCTATAGGAAATCTCTAAACTCTTTAAATTAAAAGTATTATAAATTTTATACTAAATTATAACTGCAATAATAAATAATTGAAATCAATCCAGTATAGTGACAATTATGTCGTTATCGGGACATTGTAAAGACTTTAACGGCACTACTAGAGGCTCTCCTAGAGGCACTACTAGAAGAGCTATTATTAATCTAATAAACCCATATCGAAATCCTTACCCAGATAGCTTTCCAGCTGGGGAGAACTTGATTCATAAGGATCGTTATCACTATAGATCAATTTATAATTTTTATTTGTCTGGAAATCTAGGAAGAGAAAGGTATAATTATTGTGTACTCTATATTTCCAGATCTCATACTTTTTCTGGGCATATTTTGTTTTTATATCTGTATTACCGTATACAATATCATCCGGTTTGCCGTATTTAATAAATATCCTGCCGCGGTCTGTATGCCACCCATCTTCAAAGTGTGAGAAATGTTCATTGCAATATAGAATACGTTCTTTGGTCAATTGATAGAATTCATTCTTCTTTGTAGAGGTGTCCGTATCGTTAACTTCCCAGAATCTATCGATAAATTTCAGTTTACCTTCACCTGTAAGTTCTTTCCAGATCTTTGTTTTAGTAGAAAGTAAAAAATATTTCAGTAAAATTATCTCATCCTCCAGATCTACAAAAAGCCGGTAATTGCTGATATTTTTTTTCTTAATGCTGAAATAATCTTCCGTTATATTTATAGCATTTGAGATAGGATCTTTAACTTCAATAATGATATTATGGTAACCTTCTTTTAGATCTGAAATATCAATTTTCTGTAACTGTGTTTTCTTAGTTCCACGACAATTGATCTCACTCATTATAATCCTCAGAGTGTCATCATCTTTTAAGATACTGATCTTCTGGGTAAGTTTTCCTACCGGGAACTGCACATTCCCCAGTTCATAGTAAAGGTATAGCGAATCGACCTCACCCTTAGTATAGATGTGGTTGCAGTTAATAAAGAAAAGCTCGTCGTTCCGATGAAATTTATCCAGGTAACTGGTTGTATCTGCAACTACATAAGAAGAGAATTCCAGATCGGAAAGAAAAGAATCTTTCTTTAGAATTGTCAGTTCTTCTAACCAGGTAGAATTAGCCAGAGAATAGATATCGGTAAATGAAATATGCATAGTATAAACTGAGCTGGGCAGGGTAACGGAGATCTTGTCCCTGAATAATTTCCCCGATCTGGTCATCTCCTGATTTGGAAAGATCAACTTATTTGTAAAATCGCCCTGGCTCACGATCTCCTTATCAAAAAGAATTGAATATTCAACTTTAAGTTCGGCTACAAATCCGGAGTCTGTTTTTTTGAACTTAAGCTCATTATAGGGCAGCTGATAATTGAAATCAAAAATCGTTTGGCTCGAATCGTCCAGAAATCTATTAAGATCAACGGTAACTGGCAATTGATCTGAGAAAAGTAGGTAGCAGGATAATAGAAAAAAAATCAGTAATAATTGTTTCATCTAACACTCATTTATAAACTTAAGGTCAATTTCTGCTGCAGTCCTTCAATCTCCTCACACAACTCCTTTAATTGACCATTGGGAAATATCTTCATATCTTTGGGATGCAGGTTCAGCATTTTAAAAGAGGAGGTTTCCAGGGCAATATGAATGCCGAAATTACCTCGATTTTCCCTTAAGTATTTTTTTAATTTCCCTGAAAATTCTTCGTTGAAATCTACCTCTTTCATTTTAAGGTAAACCTCTCCGGTAAGCTCTTTCTGTAATTCATCAAAGTGCATGACCTTGGTAGGAATAATACGCAGGATATTATCTCCGCCATTGGAATAGTTCGATTTCTTGCCAATGATAAAGAGTTCCTGCCCCTCCTGCATAGATCTGATATAACTCATATAATCATCTCTGAACAGGGTCACCTCGAACTTGCCGTTCAGATCTTCCATGATGATAATGGCAAAAGGATTTCCCCTCTTATCCATTTTTTTAATGATCTCAGAGACCACTCCCGCGATGGCTATCTTGGCAGGGATCGCCTCCAAAGACTTTTCAGAAAGATCTGATGATGTATTTACAAAAAGGTCTATAATTTCCCGATATTGATTAAGCGGATGCCCCGACCAGTAATAACCCAGGACAAGTTTCTCATGCTTCAGTTTATCATGCAGAGTCCAGTCATGAAGAGGGGGTAGTTTCGGTTGATAATCGTCCTCTTCACCCTCTTCATTAAAGGCATCGAAGAACATCATCTGTCCCCGTTTTTTCTCCGCCTGTATTCCTGTTCCATATTCCAATGCACTCTCGATCGCCTTATATTTCTGTGCCCGGTTCCCTTCCAGTTCATCCATGGCGCCTGAACCGATCAGGCTCTCCAGAACCGATTTGTTAACACACATCGTATCTGAGCGAGAACAAAAATCGAATATCGTTTTATATTCTCCCCCCTCATCCCTGTCGTTTATCATAGCGTTTATGGCTGCACTGCCCACATTTTTTATAGCCCGTAGACCAAAAAGTATCTTTTTGCCATCCACGACAAATTCATTCTGGCTCTTGTTAATATTGGGCGGGATCACCTCTATCCCCATCGCTTTGCATTCATCTACAAAATAGGGGATCTTTGAGGGATTGTCTTCCAGGGAGAGCAGGGCCGCCATAAATTCGACCGGATAGTGTGATTTTAAGTAGGCTGTCTGGAAAGCTATATAGGCATAGGCTGTGGCATGACTTTTATTGAAAGCGTAGTTGGCGAATTCGAGCCAGTTATTCCAGATAGTTTCAATAACTTGTGGTTTAACGCCGTTCCTGGAAGCTCCTTCCACAAATTTGACCTTCAGTTTTTCCATCGTTTTCAGTTTTTTCTTACTGATGGCCTTTCTTAAAGTATCGGCTTCAGCTCCACTCAAACCGCCCATTTCACGGGCGATCTGCATTACCTGCTCCTGATAGACCGTTACGCCATAGGTCTCCCTAAGTGAATTTTCCGTAAGCTGATGGATAAAAGATATTTTTTCTTTCCCCTGCTTTCTATTGATAAAGCTTTCGATAAACTGCATCGGACCGGGACGATAGAGAGCAACCATGGCGATAAGATCTTCAAATTTATTGGGCTTCAGGGCTGAGAGATATTTCTTCATGCCGCCCGATTCAAATTGGAAAATGCCGTCGGTCTGTCCGTTGGAAAGCAGTTCATAAGCTTTGTTATCGGTAATATCAACATTATTTATATCGACATCTATATTTTGTGAATCCTTGATGAGTTCTACAGTTTTTTTGATCAGGGTAAGTGTTCTAAGGCCCAGGAAATCCATCTTCAGCATTTTCAGATCATCCAGCCATTTGCCTTCATACTGCACCAGAACTGCCAACTCGCTTCCCTTTTGATTAGAGGTGGCCAGTGGAACATAATCACTCAGATTCCCCGGACCGATAACCACTCCGGCAGCATGAACACCGGTATGCCGCACCAGTCCTTCCAAGACCTGTGAATAGGTAAGAATGGAGGAGTAGACATCGTTCTCAGACATCTTATCGGCAAATTCCCTCGATTGTTTCAGAGCCTTTTCCAGTGATATGCGCGGAGTTGAAGGTATCAGTTTTGTTATCTCGTTCGCAGTTGCGGCAGGCAGATCCATCACCCGTGCTACATCCTTGATCACGGATTTGGCTCCCAGGGTTCCAAAGGTGATGATCTGAGCAACACTTTTACGCCCATATTTTTTTACTACATAGTCTATTATTTTGCCTCTGCCTTCAGCGCAGAAATCGATATCGATATCGGGCATTCCTATCCGGTCGGGATTTAAAAAACGTTCAAAGAAAAGTCCGTATTTCAAAGGTTCTATCTGGGTGATTGCCAACAGGTAAGAGACGATACTACCCACAGCAGAACCACGTCCGGGACCGACCGGTACATCCATCTTCCGGGCCGCATCGCAGAAATCTTTCACGATCAGGAAATATTCGTTATAACCCATTTTATTGATCACTGAAAGTTCATAATCTATGCGCTGCTTTACCTCATCGGTAATTTCGGGATATCTCTTTTTGGCAGCTTCATAGCAGAGAACTTTGAGATACTCTTTAGAATTTGCATAATCTTCCGGGATATCGATCTTGGGAAAGAGAAAATCGTTGTAATCTAGTTTCAGGTCGATCTGATCTGCGATCTTTAATGTATTATCATAAGCCTCAGTAAGCTGGGGAAAAAGTTCTCTCATCTCATCTTCAGATTTGAAATAGAGCTGGTTTGTATTGTATTTCATGCGGTTGGAATCGGATAGTGATTTGCCTGTCTGGATACAGAGAAGAACATCGTGAGCTTCGGCATCTTTTTTATTAATATAGTGGCAATCGTTCGTTACTACCAGTGGCGTATCTGTTTCGCGCGCCAGCTCGATCAGCAGCGGAGCGACTATCTTCTCCTCTTCAATTCCATGATTCTGGATCTCAAGATAAAACCTGCCAGGAAAAATACTTTTATAGAAATCGACGACCGCCTGGGCTAGCTGATGGTTCCCGCTCAGAAGTAGATGGGGGATCTCTCCCTTTAGACAGGCCGAAAGGCAGATAATCCCTTCAGAATATTCAGCAATAAGCCGTTTATTAATTCGGGGTTTATAGTAAAAACCATCCAGATATGCTTTTGAGGAGAGCTTGATCAGATTTTTATAACCCTGAAGATTCTGAGCCAGCAAGACCAGATGATGCCTGATATCTTTCTTGGCATTTTGATCATCAAACTCATGATTTATTATATATGTTTCGATACCGACAATAGGTTTAATGCCCTCTTTTTTAGCTCTATTATAAAAATCGATAACCCCGAACATATTACCGTGATCAGTCATGGCAACGGCCGGCATCCCGAATTCCTTGGCTTTGGCGATCATTTTATCTGTACGGCAGGCACCGTCTAAAAGACTGTATTGAGTGTGATTGTGTAGATGAATAAATGCCATTTAAATTCCTTTCTTTAGAATTTTATTCATTTTAGATTCTATTCTCTTCAACTAAAATATGTACGTTAATATTTCTCCTTATTTTTTTATGTCAAGGTGAAACTAAAGGTGCAATTCCTTTTATTTCTTAACATCACCTATTTCGGTGATTTGAGTTTGTAAATATTAACTTATTTGAAATAATAGTGTCTCATGAATTGCCTTGAGCAAAAAAAACATTTGACAAAATATTAACTGACCATCAACTCGGTGAGTGTGTACTCAGTAAAGGGAGGTTTGATGAATAAACGTCAGGTACAGAAACAATTCACCCACGAAAAAATTATTGCTGCCGCCAAACAGATATTTATAGAAAAGGGGATCATTAATACTGCCACAGCACAGATCGCTGAGGCAGCAGGTGTTGCTCACGGTACGCTGTTTCTGCATTTTCCCAATAAAGATTCACTGGTTATTGAATTACTTGATGTAGAGTTGGCAAAATTCAGTGATAGCATAAAAAAACTGATAGTTGAAACTTCCGATATTGTTACGATTTTAGAACAATATTTAAATCTTATTCAAGCTGAAGAGGGATTTTTTTCATCACTTGCCCGTGAATTGCCCGACTATAAAGCTGAGCTGCGCCGTAAAATATTATTTCGAGAGTCACTCTTAAGAGAGCATTTTTACCGGGTGATTGAGAAGGGGATCGAGCAGAATATATATGCAAAAGTAGATATTACAAGCGCACTCACTTTTCTATTTGGTACTATCAATTATTATCTGAGTCTCAAAACAAGCTTTGTACAGGAAGGAAGCGTGATCGAAAAATTTAAACCATCGATAATTAAAACAATGAGAGATCTTCTGCTCCCTGCATAATAGCTCCGGAGGAAAAATGCAATTCAATTGTGCTAAAAAAAATGAACTCCAAAAATAAATATTAAAGGAAGAAAAAATGAAAAAAATCCACTTACTTATTTTAATGTTGTCTTTAACTATTTCAATCCAGAAGATTTCAGCTCAAGTGCAATATCCCAAGACTCCTATAATAGCAGTTAAAGATACGCTTCACGGCACAATTATTACAGATAATTACCACTGGCTGGAAGATGGAGAAAATCCCGAAGTCATCAAATGGGAAAAAGAACAGGATAAATTTACAAGATCGATCCTGGATAATCTTCCTCAAAGAGAAAAACTGGTAGAAAGATTCAATGAACTTTGGCGTTATGACGATGTTGGCAGACCGAGCAAAGTATTAAATGGAGAGAGAATTTTCTTATGGGAAAAACTTAAAAATGATGAAAAATGGAGAGTTCTAACCAAAAAAGATGAAGCTACGGAATTTGAAATATTAATAGATCCCAATAATTGGGATGCTACAGAAACTTTAAGTGGAACTTCCGCTTCCCGTGATGGAAAATATTATACTTTTGGGAAAGCTGTCGCAGGCAATGAGAATCCTATTGTAAAAATAATGGAAGTTGAAACAAAAAGAATTTTGCCTGATACTTTGAGAGGCCGTAAGCAATATGTAACATCATGGTTGCCGGATAACTCCGGATTCTATTATTCAGCTGCTCCCCTGAAAGGTGAAGTGCCAGAAGGAGAAGAAAATTACTGGGATTCGATTTATCTTCACAAACTGGGAACTCCTGCAGATGAAGATGAAAAGATCTATTACAGTAAAGATAAAAAGGAAATGCATCATAGTGTCTGGAACTCAGAATGTGGAAAATATACTATTTTTTATCAAGGCCTTTTCAATAAGAATGAAATCTATTTCAAATATTTTGGAGAGGAAGAACTGATCCCAATCGCAACCGGTTTTGATGCTTCTTATTACGTAGATATTGTGGATAATAAGATCCTGATAAAAACAGACAAAGATGCCCCGAATGGAAAGGTTTATATTACTGATGTTGATCATCCGCAGCGAGAATTCTGGCAGGAATTTTTACCGGAACAAAAAGATAAACTCTATTATATCAATACAATTGCCGGTCATATTTACGCAGCTTATCAACACAATGCTTACACGGTTATTAAAATATATTCTTTGGAAGGTGATTATATTCGGGACTTATCTTTCCCAACAGTCGGAACCGGGCATGTAAGCGGTTATTGGTCGCGAGATGATATCTGGGTAAAATTTTCCTCATTTATTTATCCAAGTGTTACTTACAAATATGATTTCCAGAATGACAAGTTAGATATTTATAAAGAATTTCCACTTGCTATCGATGTGGAAAATTATACTTCCGAACAAGTCTGGTATAATTCCAAAGATGGAACACCAATCTCAATGTTTCTTGTTCATAGAAAAAATTTGAAAAAAGATGGAAACAATCCGGTTAGACTTTCGGGTTATGGTGGATTCAACCATTCACAAACTCCTTATTTCTCAACATTGAATATTGTCTGGTTAGAAGCCGGAGGAATGCTGGTGATTCCAAATCTGCGCGGTGGTGGAGAATATGGAAAGAATTGGCATGAGGCAGGCATGAAGGAAAATAAACAGAATGTCTTCGATGACTTCATTGCTGCTGCAGAGTGGCTGATCGAAAATAAATATACAAATCCGGAAAAACTGGCAATTTCAGGCTCGAGTAATGGTGGTCTTCTGGTGGGAGCAGTAACGATGCAAAGACCCGAATTATTCAAGGTTGTAGATTGTGGTGTTCCTCTTCTCGATATGATCCGTTACCACAAATTCGGTCCTGCCAGATATTGGAAAGATGAATACGGCAGTGCTGACGATCCGCAGCAGTTTGAGTATCTGCATAAATACTCTCCATATCACAATGTCGTAAATGATACATACTATCCGGCAATCATTATTTCAGCAGGAGAAAATGATGCCCGTGTTGACCCTTTGCATTCCCGCAAAATGGTTGCCCGTATGCAAAAAGCAAATCCAGAGGGTGAACCAATCCTGCTCATGATCAGAAGAAAATCCGGTCATGGCGGAGGAACAACTCTCTCGATGCAAATTGATAGAGTTGCAGATACCTGGGCTTTTTTGATGAATATGCTCGGAATGAATTTGGAGTAAAATATTCGATATTTTAAAAACCAATAAAATGGTTATTGCACTCCAAAAAACTTTGGAACGAGAATAAAATCCAAAAGGAGAAAAGATGAAAAAAGTATATGTCTGTAAAAGTTGCGGGAGAGTTTTAAAAGAAAGAGAAGACTTTGCTGATGGAAAGATCGGCAGTGACTACTGCAGCCGGTGCACAGATGAATTCGGCTATATACGAAGATACTCTTATGTTATTGAGGAGATCAAACAAAAACTGATGAAGCAGATGTCACTTTCTGAGGAGGAGGCAAAAAAAATGGCAAGGGAAAATGTTTCGGATATCCCGCACTGGGCACAACGTGAAAACCTGATCAGTGCCAAGAAGAATATAATAATTACCGATGTTGGCAGCACTACGACCAAGGCGATCCTGCTCCAAAGAACAGGAGATGAGTTCACCTTAAGATCACTTCATCACGCTGCCACAACTGTAGAAAAACCTACAGAGGATGTTAACATCGGTGTTTATGAGGCGATAAAACATATTGAAAAAGAGACCTCTATCCCCCTATTAGAATCCGGTTTCTCGGGATCAAAGATTGTGTTCAATGACGACACACTATATTTAACCACCAGCAGCGCCGGGGGTGGACTGCAGATATTGGTGATCGGGCTCACCCTGTTCGATTCTGCCAGCAGCGGCAAGAGAACCGCCTTTGGAGCGGGTGGTGTGATCCTCGATACATTTGCCATAGATGACAAGCGCAGCAGTCTGGAGCAGATGCAGGCGATGAGCGTTCTGCATCCCGATATCATCCTCATGTGCGGTGGTATAGATGGTGGAGCAGTCTCACCTATCCTGCGATTGGGTGAGATATTACAACTGGCAAATCCCAGTCCGAAATTTGGAGATAAAACCAATATCCCGCTGGTCTTTGCCGGTAATACAGAAGCCAGATCATTCATTGCAGGATTATTCGGTAAAAAATTCGATCTTTTTATCGTTCCCAATCTGCGGCCAAAACTTACAGAAGAGAACCTGCAGCCGGCCAGGGAGAAGATCCATCAACTCTTTATGGATAATGTAATGGAACAGGCTCCCGGTTATTCTCATCTAAAAAAGATAGTTAATGATGATATTATTCCCACCCCGATGAGCGTGATAAATTCACTTCAGCTGATAAGTGAAAAACTGGATGAAAATGTGATGGCTGTTGATATTGGGGGTGCAACTACCGATATTTTTTCCAATATCCTGGGTGAATATTTTAGAACAGTAAGTGCAAATTACGGCATGAGCTACAGTATCTCTAATGTACTTAAAGATGCCGGATATGCCAATGTTAAAAAGTGGCTGCCGGATGGGCTGGATGACAATTACATCACCAATTATATTGCCAACAAAATGCTCTACCCGACCTTTAATCCTTCAGCTGCTCCGCAGATCGCAATTGAACATGCCATTTCCAAAGAGGCTATTAGGATGTCTAAGAAGCAGCATATGGAGATGAATTTCAATACTAAAGAGATCGGATTTCTGGATAAGATCAAGCTGAAGCACAAAGAACTGGAAAATATTACAGAGGCCTTCTATATTGAAAAGGCTATAGAGGCTAAGAAATTTCACATGTACGATATCAATATATTAATCGGTGCAGGTGGAGTCCTATCTCACACAGATTCCAATGAACAGGCTCTATCAATAATCTACGACGGTTTCCAGCCCGAGGGTATTACTGAAGTTTGGAAGGATAAGCATTTCATCTCTCCCCATTTAGGTAAACTGAGCGCTGTTGATGAAAAATTAGCTACTAAATTAATGACAACGGAATGCTTTGAAAAAATTGGAATAACTATTCGTCCCCTATCCCAAAAATGGAAACAGGATAAAATCGTACTTAATCTGACTGTAGATGATAAGAAACACACGATCAAAGTTGGAGAGAGACTTTATCTTCCTAATAAAAGGGGAGTAGCCCGGGATATTTCCATTATCCTGGGAAAAGGGTTTTATTTGAATGAGGATGGTTCAGGTTTAGAGTTTGAATCCGATCTTCCACTCTATATCGATGCTTTGCCGGAGGATAATTTTGATGCGGGAAACAGGGCAATGGAGCTCTTCTCACAATTTGATAAAATTCCCTCCATTGAAGAAAGTTTTATAAGTTTCATTAAGCAAAAACCGATAATTTTCGGTACTCAAGAGCATAAAGTTGCACTGCCTTATGAAGGGAATATCTTAGTGAAACCTGGAGATGAGGTTAATAGTGATACAATTATCGGTGAGAATCTGTTCGATCCGCCACGAGTTTATGTGATCTCGCTTTTCGATAAAACATATCTGAATTTGAACAGCGATAATATAAAGAAATCTCTTCTGATAAAAGAGGGAGATGAAGTGAAATTTGGCCAGCGCATAGTTGAGATAGGAGACAGAACCTTTATCCAGGAACTCAAGTTCCAGCATTACTATTTTGATGCACCGGTACGTGGAAAAGTAGAAAAGATCAATCTCGACTCAGGAACTATTATCATGCGTGAGATCCAGGATTATTCTACCAAACCTAAAAAAATCGATGTAGCAAAAAGACTTAATGTTCAACCAAAACAGATAAAATCCTATCTGAAAAAAGGGGTCGGTGATTTTGTTTATGCAGGAGACTCGTTAGCTTCCAGAATTTTTGATAAAAATACTGCACTTCCCTCCATTGTCTCATCGCCTACGACCGGTACGATAAAAGAGGTTAATCTAGAAACAGGTATCGTCACAGTTCAATATGACAAAGATCCTTATCAACTAAAGGCCGGCATTAAGGGTAAGGTGGAAAGAGTGGAGAGTGGGACAGCTGCTATTATCTCATATAGCGGATTGACTTTGAAGGGAATTATAGGATTTGGAACCGAAGCAAGCGGGAAGCTGATTCTAATTGAGAAGCCGTCACAATTAGATAGTTGTCAGGAAGATGAAATTCTAGTCTTTACCCAAAGAATTGATAATGAGATCCTTATCCTGGCCACCAAAAGGAAAGTAAGGGGCATCATCGCACCTTCGATAAACAGCGTTGATCTGGTTCAATTTATTGGTAAGGAGATCGGAGTTGCACTTACCGGAAACGAGGATATTCCATTTCCGCTCATACTCACAGAGGGATTTGGAAATTTCAAGATGAATGAGGATTATAAAAAAACCTTATCGGAGAATAAGGGAAAACATATCTACATTAACGGTCATACTCAGATCAGGGCAGGAGTTACTAGACCTAAGATGATAATCTTTTAATAAGATAATTCTTGACTTCAAACAAAATGATTCGATATTTCATTCATAGAAATTAAAGGAGGGAGAATATGTATGATAATATGTACGCTTCGGAAGTTAGTTCAGGACCAGGAATAGTTTTTTTTATTTTTTATTTTGCATTTGTTGCTTTTATGATCATTGTTATGTGGAAGATCTTTGTAAAAGCTGGTAAGCCGGGTTGGGGATGTATTGTCCCGATATATAACATAATCCTCCAGCTGGAAATTGCCGGCAGACCGCTCTGGTGGATCTTCTTAATGTTCATCCCTATTGTGAATTTTATTATCGCAATCATTATAACACTTGATATCGCTAAAGCATTTGGCAAAGGAACCGGTTTTGGAGTTGGGATGATATTACTTCCAATTATCTTCTACCCGATACTTGCCTTTGACAGCTCTGAATATCAAGAAACAGTTCATATTGTAAGCTAGCAGTATTAGAGATTAAGAATATACTTTAATTTATTAAAAAGCCTTTCGGGTTTGTAAGCTCGAAAGGCTTTTTTAAGTTGATCTTAGCGAAATTACAGATCAATTCTTCTGTTTCCCTATTTCACTTATTTCATCAATATCATTTTTTTGGTTTCTTCATGGTTATCTGTTTTCATTTTATAGAAATATATTCCCGAGGAAACTGATTTATCATTATTATCGGTACCATTCCAAATAACTGTATGGTTACCAGATTCAAGCGTTTCATTTATTAGAGTTTTCACTTTTTGTCCTTTTAAGTTAAAGACAGAAAGTTCTACCCTAGAATTTTCAGGAAGTTGATAATTGATAGTTGTTTCAGGATTAAATGGATTGGGGTAATTATTACTTAGGTCAGCTACATGGGAAACAATTTGATTATCATCAATGCCTACAGGAGGAAACTCAACATTAAGTATAACTGACCAACCTTCTGGCCCCCCAGGTAGAGTATTATAAGTACAAAGATAATTTCTATCATCTATTTGGGATAAATATGGGGAAGATCCTCTCATTGTAGTAGGGTCAAAAATCAGATCTGATACTTGAGTGATTTCCCAGGTGTCGTTATCTATATTCAGTACAATAGATGCACCAACAGGCTCCCAACTACCCAAAGCAAAAGCACTGAGATAATGTTCATCATCTAATTTAGATAAAGACGGAGATGCTATCTCCATACCAGAATCAAAAGGTATTTCCTGGTTGATAGTCCATGTATCAGTATCAACAGTTAGTACAACTGATTTGCCAAACATGTCCCAAGTTGGAGTTTCATACGCATAAGCACAAAGATAATGATTTTCATCAATTTTAGATAAAGCAGGTTGCCAGGTATAATTTTCCTCAAAATCAAAAGGTGTTTCCTGATTGATAGTCCATGTATCAGTATCAACAGTTAATACAACTGCTCTGCCAAAATAGTCCCAAGTTGGGGTTTCATAAACATAAGCACAGAGAAAATGATTATCATCAATTTTAGATAAAGTAGGAGTCTCTATAGGACTTGACTGAAACTCAAAAGGTGCTATCATATCGATTGTCCAGGTACTAGTATCTACAGTTAATACTACTGACTTGCCTGCACCTTCTGCATTCCAATATGAATAAGCACATAGATAAAAATCAATTCCCGGAACTGAATCATCAATTTTGGATAAAACAGGATAACATGCTTGATCTGTTTCAAATACAAAAAATGTTTCAGTAGTAATTACCCATGTGTCAAGATCTACCGTCAATACCACTGATTTACCAACACCATCCAAGCCACTAAAAGTACATAGGTAATGCGAATTGTCAATTTTAGATATAGCTGGATTTAATCCCCACTCGTAATCAAAAATAAAGGGATCATTTTCTCTTGTAATTGTGCCAGTTGCTGTATCAACAGTTAATATGGCTGCAACTGCATTTACAGTTGGTGGCATCCAATAAGTATTAGTTGCATAAACACACAAAAAGTGAGTATCGTCAATTTTGGCTAATACTGATTCATCAACTGGTTCTGTATCGAAATTGAAAAGTGTTCCCGCTGTGATATCCCAATCATCTGCCTGACATAATTGCGGAATAAATGATAATATCAAAATCATTATTATTCCAGTAATTTTAATTCTTTTCATTTTGTTTCTCCTTGTTTCTTTTTTTGTATGGCATTTCTGCCAGATGGTTAACATTAACATTTTAAAAAGCCTTTTACTTCAATAAAATCATCTTTTTAGTTGAGGAATAATTCCCTGATTTCATTTTATAAAAGTAAATACCACTCGAAACTGATTTGCTCGTTTCATTTCTCCCATCCCAAACAACCGTATGATTTGAAGCTTTTAAATGTTTATCCACTAAAGTTCTTATTTTTTGACCCTTAATGTTATAGACTTCAATAATTATATAACCAGATTTGTGATTAGAGAAACTGATTGTTGTTTCAGGATTGAACGGATTGGGATAGTTGCCTATTAGAGCTGAAGCTACTGAAATAAAATGATCTTCAATATTGGTTATGATATATTCATAGGCACCTATATCTACGTTTTCATTATAAATTCGCGGATTTCCTTGCAGATCAAATTCCCAATAAACAGGAGAATTATCACCAACATCAATACAAGGAGAACTTTCCAGCAGATCCCAGGAAGCTGAAAGACCATCAAATTCTGCTCCGCTTCCTATAGAAGGATTTACAAACTCAGGATCATCATCAATATTCCCTATACCTTCATAACCACCCGTAATACAACTATATGAAACAGTCGGGAAACCAAGAAGAATATAAAAAACATTCCCTGTATCTGAGATAATTGTATTTGTGATAATTGGGGATGAATTAAAAATGAAAATTACACTGTTTTGTGACAAGTTGTTCGCAATCGTATTATTAATTAAGGTTGCATCAGAATTACTTCTTAAACTAATTGCTCCAGCAGATAAACCAGTATTATTCACAAGTAAATTATTAGAAATTTCTATGTTGGAATATGTACATCCTATACCACCACTTAGTTCTGAACTAATATTATTTGCTATAATATTTTTGTGGATGAGAACTTCATCTGAGTAATTAACATTAATTGCAGTAGATAAATCAGAACTTGTATTTTCAAAAATTGTATTTTCAATAATATCTACTTGGGAAGAATCTATTTCGATTGCGCAAACAGTTGCTTTAGAGATATGGCAGTTCCTTATGATATTTTCTTGTTGAGTATTCTGAAATGTAATCCCGTCCCACTCATTTTCTGATGTGAAGATAATAGGTTCGCCATCAAATGCATCTGCATGCAATTTTCCATAAATTATAAAATGACTGTTATCATTAGCTGTTATCTGGACGCCTGGATCAATAACAAGCTCATCATCACTTAGTATACTAATATCTCCGGTAATGCAATACGGATTGAACTCGGGTTTCCAAATACCAGATACATTACCATAAATATTTGTACCATCAGTAACATTAATAAAATCTTCCTGGGTGGTTTGCACCGTGTTAACTCCGTCAGAAATCCGTAGGGTTACATCGAAGCTTCCAGTAGTCACGTAAAGATGATATGGATTTTCATCTGTGCTGTCAAATACTCCATCACCATCAAAGTCCCATTCCCATGAAATAATTTCTCCAATTGGAAAGGAATTGCTGTTAAATTGTACTCCTAAACAGGCAGGTCCAATTTGAACATTGCTGGTAAAAAATGGCAAAAGTTCAGTTATTTCTGTTTGAGCTGACTGGAGGATTAAATGTTGATTAATGCCTGGGTTATCATCCCATGTTTGCACTATAACAACCGCTGTGATATCTACTAAATTCCATTCTGGATCAATCGGGATAGTTTTTTCAAATATGCCTATTTCCCCGATAGATGTTAAACCGAAATCTTCGTCATCATAACTTACAACAGTACAAAAGTGATCATTATCAAAAAAATGAGTTAAAATAAAAAGAACTTTATTGTCTGAAGTAGTTATTTCCCCTGTTACCTCTATAGTCGCATTGATAACAAATTCATCTTGCTCATTTACATCAAATAACATATCAATATCTAGTGGACTTTCAATTTCTACAAGTTGGTTATAGATTTCCTGAAATTCATCAACAAAATCAGCTGTTAAGTATCCGTTAAACTGACTCCACCACAAACCATAAATTGAATAGAATTCAGCTCTTGTAGAGTAAAAAGGACTTGCATTCTCACCATCTTCTTGCCAGATTATTGGAACAACATATTCATTATTTTCATACAAATCTCTTAACCCTTCCAGGGCTAATGGACAGTAAGGTCACCATGTAGCAGTAAACATTTCTACCGCTACATTCATCTGGGTTGCAAATAAAGCTGTTGTTAATAAAAATAAACAAACTATTAATGGATATCTAATTGTCTTCATGGTTTACTCCTTTCTTTAAAAAACCAGGAAGTTGAGATAAATTGTATCTCAACCTCCTTTATCTTTTCTATTTCATTAAGATCATTTTCTTGGTTGAACTATAAATTCCTGAATTCATTTTGTAGAAGTAGATACCGCTTGAAACGGATTTTCCGGTATCATCGTCTCCTTGCCAAACCACCGAATGATTGGAAGCTGCCAGATGTTCATTAACTAAAGTTTTTACTTTTTGACCTTTGGTGTTATAGATTTCAACAATTACATGACCAGGTTTATGATTAGAAAAACAGATTGTTGTTTCCGGGTTGAAAGGATTTGGAAAATTGGCATTCAAAACAGTTCCAGATGGAATGATATTATCATTAGCAACTGTTGTTGATGTCATTATGAAAGCCTGTGATGTAATTTCACCGGCAATTACTACAACTTCTTCTGTTAAATCTTCATAGCCTTCAGCAATGCAGGTAAACATATATGTTCCAGCTTCGATTTCAAAAGTAAAATGACCTGTTTCATTCGAAGTTGCTATAAGTTCTGTACCATTATAAATTTCTGCACCTTCTATTGGAATGGGATACATACCAGCAAGTTCGATAACTTGACCTTCTACTGTTCCGGTATTTATTTGTTCAAGTTCCACATTCAAAATCACAGACCAGCCGGTCTTATCATCTGTTGCTGTTTCATTCAAACCTTTATATGTGCATAGATAATGAGAATCATCTATCTGTGCTAAAGCAGGTTCACACCCATAATCAGTATCAAATTCAAAAGGTGTTTCCGAGGTAATAGTTCCTGTCAATGCATCTACAACTAATACTTTCGACCAGCCAGTGAATCCTGTTTCTCCTACATAATATGCACAGAGATAATGAGAATCATCAATTTTGGCTATGGCTGGTTCTCCCACATTATCACGTGAATCGAATACAAATGGTATGCCACTGATAATCCCCCAAGTATTAAAATCAGTTATTGATAATACAACAGATTCGCCAGTATCATTATCAGCTTCATAAGCACAGAGGAATTGAGAGCTATTAATCTGGCATAGTGCAGGTCTCAACATAGATCCTTGATAAAATTCAAATTGTGTCTCTCTTATGATCGTCCAATCAGAATTATCAACAGTAAGTATTACAGCATAACCATTGTAACCCTGGCCAAAATCAGAAGTATATGTGCAAAGAAAATGAGAATCATCAACTTTAATAATGGCAGGTGTTAGTGTACAATCAGCATCTTCAAATTCAAAGGGAATCTCACTGGAAACAGACCAGTCATTCATATTCACTGTTAAGACAATAGCTGTACCATTTTGATTAGGAACATCTGCATACACACACAGGAAATGTGTGTCATCGATCTCTGACAGAACTGGTTTCATTAAAAAACCAGTTGCAAATACCAATGGTGTCCCCTGGGTAATTTCCCAGGTGCTATTATCAACGGATAATACAAGGGCAATATTACCAACTCCACCTGATACTTCAAAAACACAAAGATAGTGAAAATCATCAATTCTTGCTATATCCGGTTGTACACCACCATTATTGGAATATATTTCGGCTGTGGTTTCTTTAGTTACAGTTCCTGTTTCTATATCAGCAGTCAGAATCACCGCCTTGCTGAGCCAATTCCAATTTGCATCCTGGTTTCTATAAACACACAGAAAATGCGTTTCGTCAATTTGTGATAAAACTGATTCACGTGCATAATCTTCTTCAAATACAAAAGGGATTCCTTTTGTAATATCCCATACTTCTGCCTGGCAGATTTGTGAGATTACCATTGCTACGAAAATTAAACAAACAATGGATAATAATTTTGATTTTTTCATTTTTCTCTCCTTTTTATTTAAATGATTTCTATTTCATTAAGATCATTTTTCTGGTTGAACTGTAAATTC
The DNA here is from genome assembly GCA_023137125.1 of Candidatus Cloacimonadota bacterium. Taxonomy (GTDB): domain Bacteria; phylum Cloacimonadota; class Cloacimonadia; order Cloacimonadales; family TCS61; genus Tenebribacter. The sequence goes on from JAGLPW010000096.1 coordinate 29,153, forward strand.
CTGAATTCATTTTGTAGAAGTAAATACCGCTTGAAACGGATTCTCCGGTATCATCGTCTCCTTGCCAAACCACTGAATGATTGGAAGCTGCTAGATGTTCATTAACTAAAGTTTTTACTTTTTGACCTTTGGTGTTATAGATTTCAACAATTACATGACCAGGTTTATGATTAGAAAAACTGATTGTTGTTTCCGGATTGAAAGGATTTGGAAAATTACCTTTTAACACAGTTCCAGAAGGAATGATATTATCATCAGCACCTGTTGTTGATGTCATTATGAAAGCGTGGGATGTAATTTCACCGGCAATTACAACTACTTCTTCTGTTAAATCTTCATAGCCTTCAGCAACGCAATTAAACATATATGTTCCAGCTTCGATTTCAAAAGTAAAATGTCCTGTTTCATTCGAAGTTGCCAAAAGTTCCGTACCATTATAGATTTCTGCACCTTCTATTGGAATGGGATACATTCCTGCAAGTTCGATAACCTGACCTTCTACAGTTCCCATCGAGGCTGGAAGTTCTAGATCAATATTGACTGCAAATCCACCATTCATTCCACCCTGTGAATATACGCAGATGAAAGTATCTTCATCAAATTCAGCCAGAAATGGTCTTTCTGATTCTATCTCATCATAGATCACAGAAGAACCAGCAGTGATTTCCCAAGTTGCAGGATCTACTGTAAGAACAACAACTTTCCCATTAACTTCACCCACACAATTGGAAAAAGCACACATGAAGTGTGTATTATCGAGTTTCAGCAATTCGAAATTTGTCGCATTCCAGGATTCAAATAGATATTCTGTTTCTGCTGAAATTGTCCAATTTGTTTGATCGATCGTAAGCACTCTGGCAAATCCCTGGCTGATATTAGGTGGATTGTTACCATAAGTGCAAAGGTAATGTGTATCATCGATCTTAGCGATATCAGGTACAGCACCATTTCCTGTAGCAAATTCATATGGAATTGTACTATCAACTGTCCAGGATGTCTGGTCAACTGAGAGGATAACAGCTTTACCAAATACCGAACCTGCTCCCCAGTAACTACACAGGAAATGTGTTTCATCAATTTGTTCCAGGGTAGGATTCGAAGCTTCTGAATTAGCAAAAGTTAAAACTGAGCCAAAAGATACTGTTTCTGCCTGAATATCGACAGTTAATACACAGGCCTCTCCAAGGCTGCCTGTAGCAAGTAGATAATGTTCATCGTCAAGTTTCATCAAATCACACTCTGTTGCTACCATACCAGACAATGAAACAGCACTTGAAGTAACAGTATATGAATTTAAATCTACGGTTAAAATTACAGCACATTGAAAAAGATCGCTGGTTCGATAAGAGCACAAATAATGAGTATCATCAATTTTTTTCAGAGCAAAATTCTTCATGCCGTCTGCGAATTCGATCTCAAGCCCTGCCAAAATAAGCCCGGAATCCGGCTCATATGTGAGCACAACCGCTTTCCCGCAGAATACCCAGTTCATGTAGTCTGAAACATAATAAACACACAGATAACTATTGTCATCGATCTCTTCTAATTGTGGAGTATCAATCTGCTCAAATGCAAATTGTTGATTAGCTCCGACGGTAATGTCCCATTCGTCTGCCATACAGATTTGTATGCAGAACACTAAAATTAAACTTACTAACACTAACTTCACGTTTTTCATTTTTTTCTCCATTTTATTTATTTTCTGAGATGTTCTTCTCAGTTGTTCTTTTATTTGGAATACTATTCTTATGATTTATTTCGATGGTTCTAAGGTTTTCGATTAACTTTTCTATATCTAGTGGTTTACATAAAAAATTATGTACTCCCAGTTTTATGCTTTGTTCATGTTTTTCTTTATCATAATAACCTGTGAAAATAATTATCTTAACTTGCGGATCGATCTTCTTCATGAGCCTTGCTAACTCTATCCCGTTTAAACCCGGCATTTTATAATCGGTTAATACAATATGAAATCTATCTTTTGCAAACTCTTTTATCGCAATTCTTGGGTCAGCAAACTTTGTACTTCTATAACCATGTAATTCCAGAGCTCTATGTAGTGTTTCCAAACTTAAAATATCATCATCAATAATCATGATATTCAATTCTGTGTTAACCATAATCACCTCCCAAAACTTTTCGCTTTCATACCTATATCAGCACATAGTGTGCCAAACTGCACAAGGCATGCCTAATTCATTATTTTGCAGGAGATTAGAGCTATAATATCAATATTGGAAAAGGTGGTCCATATTGGAACAATGGTTCGATCTGAACTATCCGTTTTAATAAAAATAGAACAGTTCGATAATTAGATAAAAATGTAATAAAAAAAGAAAGTTATGTTTCTAATTTTCTTTTCAAACGATTTCTTGAAATCTTTAAATAATTAGCTGTTTTTGATATATTACCATGGAAAAGTTCAAGTACATCTTTAATGATTTTTTTTTCAATCATATCAAGACTTAAACCTTCTTTTGGGTATTCAATCATTAGATTCTTATTTTTTTTGAATCGGATTTCAGGTTTTAAATTCAAAAAATTTAAATATTCCGGTTTTACTTCAAGGTCATTGTATAAGAGGATAACTCTTTCTATTGTATTTTGCAGTTCCCGCACATTCCCTGGCCAGAAATAATCTTCCAGTATTTCTAATGCATCTTTTCGAATTGCTTTGAAATCACGCTTTTTTTGTTTGGCATAATTCAATAAAAACATTTGCGCCAGAGGACCTATCTCTTCTTTGCGGTCTCTTAAAGGCGGGATCAGGATGTTTGCAGTGTTTAACCTGTAATACAGATCTTTTCTAAATATATTCTTTTCTATCAGTTTGCTTACATCGCGGTTAGTAGCACAGATAATACGTAAATCAAGATTGATTTTCTTTGTTCCACCGATCCTGTAAATTTCTTTCTGCTGTAAAACTCTCAACAATTTTGGTTGCATATCCAAAGGCATATCTCCAATTTCATCCAGGAAAAGAGTACCACCATGAGCTAATTCCAATTTACCCATCATACCTTTTTGACGGGCTCCTGTAAAGGCTCCTGATTCATATCCGAAAAGTTCACTTTCAAAAAGATTTGGTGAAATGGCTGAACAATTCACAGTAACAAATGGTCTGGAATCCTTTAAATTCCCGTAATGGATCATTCGGACGATTATCTCTTTACCTGTTCCTGTCTCTCCTTCGATCAATACAGGTATGTCCCTGTCTTCATGAAGCTTCTTAACCACCTTGACGATATCTCTCATTGCATCAGAAAAAACTCCAATTTTACCAATTCCTGTAACTTCGGCATAGGCAGATTGGAAATGATGCATTTTTGCATTAATTTCCTGGGTGGATTCTTTAAGTTTCTCATTAAATCTATTTGTTAGGGTATAGTTTTCTTTTAGAAGTGTTTGATGCTCTGCAACTCTATCGACAATTACAGCCAGTTCTTCAACATCAATAGGTTTAAGCAGATAATCATATGCACCTGCGCGCAAAGCCTCAATAGCCGTACTCAGATCACCATGACCTGTGATCATGATGACATCCGTATTTTTCCCTTTCGTGTTTTTTTTGAGCTCTTGTAATAATTTTATACCACTCATGCCGGGCATACGTATATCTGAGATAACCATGGGATACGGATTTTGATCAAAGAGCTCCAGTCCTTTTTTACAGTTATCTGTACAATCTACCTGGTGCCCCAGATAGGTGGTTAAAAAAGTTTCCAGGGATTCGCAGCTTAAAGGATCATCATCAACAACTAGAATCCTCATTTTTTTCCTCTTCTTTGGCTAAGGGGATTTTCAAGATGAAGGAGACTCCCCTGTCTTCATTATTCTCTGCCTTGATGGTTCCATTTAACTTATCAATAATATTCTTAACGATGGCTAATCCGAAACCCATTCCCTCTCCCGGTTCTTTGGTTGAGAAAAATGGATCGTATAATTTTTCTCCAATATTGTCAGGTAATCCTTCACCATTATCTTTTACGATAATCAAAGCAAAATTATTCTCTTTCTTTGTTATGATCTGGATCTTCTTCTCAATTTCATGAATTTTATCCAATGAATGCATTGCATTTACAATCAGATTTATTATTACCTGTTCAATTTGAATTTGATTGCATTTTACCATAAGAAGTTCATCAGCAAAGGTCTGTTCTTGTTCAATACCATGGGAAAAAAGCTGCCGGTCAAGTAAAGAGAGGGCTGTTTTGATAACTTTATTTAGGTCTACTAAGGCAAAATCGGATTTATCGGATCTAGCCCAAAAAGATCTCATATGTTTAATAATATCATTAATCCGTGCAACCGCTTTGGAAATGTTTTTTAATTCCTTTAAGAAAGGTGATGATAATGCTCCGGGATTTCTCTTTTCCCAGAAAAGAATACTTTCCGAACTGATCTTTATTGCATTGAGAGGTTGATTAATTTCATGAGTAATTCCGGCAGCCATAACTCCAATTGATGCAAGACGAGCTGCTTTTTCCACCATCTGTTTTGCTTCCAGTTCCTTTTTTTCCATTTCATAAGATGAATGTATCCCTCGGATTTGCTTTGTTAACTCTGTTGTATAAATTAGGTCTTTCATATCAGAAAAGCGTTTATAAAATTCAAGAGATTTTTCAAAATCTTTTAATACTTCATATGTAAGTGAAAGGTGGTCGTACGAATCTTTAATAAATTCTTTATAATCTATTTCCATGGCTAATTTCAGAGCCTTATTATGAGATTCAAGAGCTTTATTGTATTCCTTTAATTTTCGATATGAACCACCTATATCATTTAATACTGGAATCATGATATTCTTTTCGTCCAACTCTTGAGAAATTTGTAAAGCTTCAAAAAAACATTCCAATGATTTTTCAAGTTGTTTTTTACACTGATATATCTCACCGATATTGACCAAACTTATAGCAATACTTCTTTTTAAACCGAATCTTTTTGAAAACTTCAGTGCTTTATTTAAATATTTCAAAGCTTCATCAAACTTTTTAAATTTTAGGTACACAATACCGATGTTAATAATTACGGATTCGGTGTTGATTTTGGGATCATACTTTTGAACATCTTCATCAACATAATCAAGAGCCTTTAAAAAAAATTCCAAAGCTTTTTCATTATTTTCCATTTTCAGGTAGATAAGACCGATATTGTTAATTGTAATAGCAATTGCAGGCTTATTATTAATAGACTCATAAACTTTCAGGGTCTGAAAGAAATAATCCAGGGATTTGCTGTAATTAGTTTGTGACATTTCAATCAATCCAAAAGTATTCAGTGCAGCAGCTTCCATTTCTTTGAGATTGTGCTTTTTAGAAAGTTCTAGCGTAAGAAGAGCGTATTTTTTGCTTTCTTTATTTTGTGAGATTCGCCAGAAACTGATAGCAATGTTTTTATAAATCTCAACTTTTTTAGAGATGTTTTTTGTTTTCTTAGTTTGTTCAATAAGCTTTTGAATTTTATCTATCATTCAAACCCCATTTATATATTCAATTAATCTTTTTAACTGATTATATGTCAAGAATTTAGTATTATTCTGAATTACTTAGAAAAACAGAAATAAAAAAGGGTGGCTTGTGCACAAGCTACCCAATAGTATTCATGTTATTTTCACTTTAGTAAAATCATCTTTCTAACTTTCTGGTAATTTCCTGCTTTTAACTCCCCACTATCTCCCCCTAACTAGGGGGAGAATTAAAGAGGGGGGGGGGAAGAACTACTTCAGAAGTATCATCTTCTTTGTTTTTTCAAAATTATCGGTTTTTAGTTTGTATAAATAAATTCCTGAACTTACTGGTTTTCTGTTTTCATCCGTTCCATTCCAAATAACTGAATGGTTATCTTGATCCAGGTTAGAATTAACAAGTGTCTTAACCTTTTGCCCCTTGATGTTGAATATAGTCAATTCTACATTACTTTTTTCAGGTATTGAGAAAGAAATAGATGTAGTAGGATTGAATGGATTGGGATAGTTAGTGCATTTTGTCTGATTTATCTGAGAAATCTCATGCTGAGAAATACCTACTCCCCAGATCATCTCTGCTTCTACAAGATCAAAGTAGCTCCAGTTTACAGATGGTCCTCCTGTCACCCCGGAATCCAAAACAACAGCAACACTGTCACCCATTTCGATTAGAATAGTATCAGTAACAGAAAGCTGAGTCCAGGTTTCAGAATATGTTTCGGAAGCTGATAGGTCTATTTGGCTTCCGTCAAATTTGAAAATCCTCCAATACAGACTGGCAAATGTAATATTGGAATGTTGCCTTACCCATACTGTTACTTCCCAGATCTCCCCATTCTGGATTTCCGGAATTACCTGGTAGGCATACACCGGAAAATATCCCTGTAAATTTCCTGCTTCCAACTTTAAACACCAGTTGTCACCACCTGGAGCAGCATCTTCGTATGATTCTCCCAAGTTCCAGCTAATTGTCCAGTGATCTAATGTTGCCTCACCATTAATCTCAAAACTCCCATTAAGCACTTGACCACACAATGAAACTGAAAAGAAAACCAAAACCAAAATCAAACCAGCCTGCAAATAGCTATATATTCTCATAACTCTCCTACCTGAATTGCTTGAAGCTTATTTTTCATTTCTTCTTGTTTCTCTACTTGAGAAGAACCATCTTCTGTACTCTCACATATCCATCACCTTTCAGTTTGTAGAAATAAATACCACCTGAAACAGGTTTACCAAATTCATCAGTTCCGTTCCAAGTAATTGAATGCTGACCGGCTGAAAGCTGATCACTTACAAGCTGTTTTACTTTCTGTCCTTTGATATTGTAGATATTGAGTGAAACCTGTGAATTCTCTTTTAAAGAATAATTTATTGTTGTAGTAGGATTAAATGGATTAGGATAGTTAGATAGTGAAATAGAATACTTTATTTCAGTTATTTCATTATTTGAAGCAGAAGTTAGATTTGTTGCTAAAAACACACCTATATCTGTGCCTACCATAAAATTTGAAGTGTTAACAGGATAAAACTCAAAGCAATAAACATCATTAATTCCAAGTCCGGTACCAATTTGTTGAATTTGCCCATTTTCTTCAGGTTCGACTAAAAATATTCCTTCTCCATATTTACAACCAACAACTAAATATCCTTCATACTCATAAATCCTATTGAGATTAAAAAAACAATTAATGAAAGTTAAATTTGTAATTTCTCCGTTTTCATATTCAACTCTATAAACTGCATCACTAAAACAACCTTCAACGCAAGCAATATAAACTTCGTCATTATTTGGATAATTACGAATATATATATCATTAATTCTAAGTGGAGCTTCAAACGAATTGAAACTTCCTTCATTTTCGATATATATTTCATATCCTGCAGAAACAAAGAGAGTTCCATCTCCATTTTCTTCAATATCACTTACATCTTTAAAATTAAAAAAATCTATCGCTGTCCAATTATCACCGTTATTTGAATGTAGAAGACCACCAAGCATGTTCCAGGATCCATAACCAAAATAAAAACCGGAAGAGAGTTTTTTTACAAAATGTGGGAAAGCCTCGCAATATGTCACAAGTTCAAATTCTTGTGTAGTTACGTCAAATTCATACAATCCATCACTAAACGAACCCCAACCAAAAACACAAAAAATCCTTTCATTTGGATTGTCCGGAACAATTGAAATTGCTCCAATGTTTGATGCAATAGAATAAATATTTAAAGAATCTTGATTTGTGAAATATGCTAAACCTCCATCATTTCCGGGTAATGCAAAGAGTAATCCATATTCAGAAATCCCGGATATTGATGAGAATTTCATATCAACTACAGGCCTATCGATCATTTGATACAGTTGGTTCCAATCTCTAATTTGAGAAAATAGTGTTGAACTGAATAGAGATAAAATTACAATAATAAAACAGTTAATTTTTTTTTTAGATAAATAATTATTTAACAACATAATAACCTCGTTTCTTTGTTAAAAATTAAGCATCTTTCCTTTTAAAACAAATTAAAATATTCATTAACTTATCTACGAAATAACAAAATTACTGATAACAATTATATCCTCGTTCAAGTTCGGTGATCCTCCTGATTTGGGAATATATTCGAACTTTATTACTAGTTCTATTCTAACCACCAATGTAAAACCGTAAGCATAGAAATTAACAATTTGCGCTGAATAATTATCAAAAATAGTAGTATTTAACCAGTTAAATAAGAAAAGCCGTTACAGCCTACAATTTAGGGCTTGTGGAGTTTGCAAACACAAAGATAACGTAGATTTAACTAAAAAGTTGCAGCAGTTTGGCATTTCTGAATAAATTGTTGCAGCAGTTTGGCATAAAATGCGAGAAAGCGTGAAAATTCTTGACAAAATAATTATTAGAAAACAAGTAAAAAAAAGATATAATAAATATTAGTTCTATTCGAGTCAATGAAAACTTAATTTGATTTCTCACTGATATGCAACATGGAATCTACATGAAGTTTTATGAATTTATTATTTATGTTTTAACTTAATTGAATAGTGAGGGCTAAATAATGATTAAGAAAAAATTCCTTAAAAAACTATTGATATTCATTCTCATTATTTTATATAGCATAACATTATATTCACAGAATAAGAGTTTAGATGAACTGTTAAATCTTAATATTGAAGAATTGATGAATTTGGAAGTTGTAAGTGCAACTAAAACAGTGCAGAGGATCTATGATGTTCCAGCTACAGTACGCGTTATCACCTCCAGGCAAATCGCAGATAGAGGATATATTACCTTAGATGAAGCTCTTTCTGACCTGCCAGGATTTCAATTTAGAAATATTCTCGGTTTTAACAGTTATGTTTTTCAACGAGGAGTTCCCAGTCAGAACAATTTAATCCTGGTGCTGGTCGAGGGAATTCAGATAAATGAGTTGAACTCCGGTGGTTTCTATGGAGGCGCTCAATACAATCTCTCTAATGTTGAAAGAATCGAAGTAGTTTATGGACCTGCTTCTGCTCTTTACGGTTCAAATGCAATTTCATGTATCATCAATATTATTACTAAGGATCCTGAAGATAACAAAGGATTGAATGTTAGTGCCCTCTGTGGAACTTTCAATACGCTGAATACTGATCTCAGCTATGGGTATTATAATGAGAAAAGTGATTTCGGATTTCTTTTTTCCGGAATGTTCAAACAATCAGAGAAAGCTGACTTATCCGGTGAAGAAGGTGATAATAATTGGACTGAGAATATGGAAAATTTTGAGGATGATCTATCCTTCGATGTCAAAATAACCTATAAAAATTTCACTTCCGGGATTATCTTCCAAGACAAACAGGCTTCCCGTACTACTAATTATCGAACCATAAATAGTCTGTATTTGGACAAGAATACGATTTGGCATATCAGGTTCATCAATGGTTATCTGAAGCATGTTTATGATAAGAATGAGCAATGGTCGCTTTCATCACAATTGTATTACAGGAATGCTACAGTAATGGATAATACAATTGGTAAAATCGATACAGTTCAGGTTGGGTATTTTAGACCAAACTATTTAATGGGTTTCGAAAGTACATTAGATTATTCTCCTCTACAGAATTTAAACTTAGTATGTGGTGTAGTTATTGAACAGGAGCATTTATCTAAAAAATTTTCTTATTCTTATAGCGATTCTCCGGAACAGACTCCTGATGCACCTTCTGAACCTGAGATGGAAAGTAACGAACTTCAAAGCATATATTTACAAGCTCAATATTCATTTATAAAATCGTTACAATTAACCACAGGTGTACGTTTTGACAACAGCAGCATATATGATCAGGTCTTAACTCCTCGTGTGGGTATGGTCTATAATAGGAAACATCTAACAGCTAAACTACTATATATGGAAGCGTTCCGTGCACCTAAACCCTGGGATTTTAATTGGGGGGATGGAAATCCTGAACTTGAACCAGAACGGATGAATTCATTGGAAGCTGTTCTGACCTATGATTTCATTGAAAACCTACGCATAGAAGCATCTATATATAGAAATAATATCTATGACATTTTAGAAAAGGATATTAACATGAATATGTGGGTCAACCTTGGAGAACTCGAAACTAAAGGATTTGAGTTGGTTCTAAACTATTATTCTCCCAAATTCATACCATACTTCAACTATACATATAACGAATCTCAATATGATACTGGAAATAAAGTACCTGAGATAGCTAAACACAGTTTTAACATCGGAACTCAGTACTCCTTTACAGATAAATTCAAGATCAATGTGAACGGTAATTATCTTGGAAGTCGGAAGAATCCTCATATCATTCCTGTTACCGGCAACGATATCGTGAATCCAGCATTTATACTTAATTCAGTTCTCACATGCTCCAGCTTCCACAACCTGAACATTCAATTAATCATCAAGAATATTCTTGATACGGAATATTATCACACATCGAACCGTTCAAATCCAGATTATTTAGTATCACGGTATCGTCAGTCCCAAAGAACTATAATGCTGAAAATTGGATATCGAATATAGTTTTAAGGAGAAGAATCAGGTCATGAAATTTTTTTTAATATTTCTAAGTATGAGTATTATCTCTCTGTATCTTTTGGCAGATGAAAATAATAACAATGAAAATAACATTGAATACAAAATGAAAGCAGTTTTTGTCTTCAATTTTACAAAATATATACAATGGCCAGATAATGATACTTCCGAAACTTTTGAAATTGCAATTATTGGAAATAGCAACATCATTAATCCCTTGAAAGAGATAGCAAAAAATAAATTGATTAATAAAAAAAAAATAAAAATAATATCCTGCAAAGATATACAAGATATTAACATCCCGCATATCCTTTTTATCTCAACATCAGAAAAGAAGAACTTAGATAAGATTTTACAAAAAGTTAAGAATAAAAATATTTTAACAATTAGTGATTCTAAAGAATTTGCTAACAAAGGTGTTACTATCAATTTTGTAATAGTAAAGGGAAAAATAAAATTTGAAATAAATACCCATGCAATTGAAAGTACAGGATTACAAATTAGTTCTCAATTACTAAAATTAGCGATATTAGTACAAGAAAAAGGAGAACAATCAAATGATTAGTGTGAAAAATTTATCCATCAAAAATAAACTAATTTTAATGCAATTAATAACCACAGTTTTTGTACTTTTAATTTATAGTACATTTCTTTTTTTTAATAATATGCAGATGTATAGAAAGTCAATTGTCAATCAATTGACATCTATGGCACAATTAATTGGCACTAATAGTGTTTCTGCTTTAAATTTTTTAGATAATGCAGCAGCAGAAGAGATACTTTTATCTCTTACTAAAGAAGAGGACATTGTTAATGCCTGGATTTATGATGCAGATGAAAATCTTTTTGCTAAGTATAGTAAAGATGGATATACAAATTTTATTTTCCCAAAAATTAAAAAAGAATCACATGAATTTGGTAGTGAATTTGTTATTCTATCTAAAAGAATTTTGCAAGATGACGAATATATTGGTATGATTTCGTTACGATTAGATATGAGACAATTTCAACATAATGTAGAACAAAATATTATAATAGCATTTTTTGTATTGTTTTTGGGAATAATTATTACTCTATTTTTATCTATAATATCACAAAAAAGTATTTCAAATCCTATTCTGCGATTAGCTGAAGCAGTAAGAAATGTATCTAAGACTGGGAACTATACAATTCGGATTGAAAAAGAGAGTAAGGATGAAATTGGAACTCTTTATGACGGTTTTAATAACATGCTGGAGCAAATTAATATTAGAGAAGTGGAAAGAGACATAGCAGAAACAGCATTACGTGAAAATGAGCAACTTCTTCAGAGTATCATCGATAATTCTACTTCAGTTATCTATATCAAAGACATTCAGAGTAAGTACATCCTAATTAACAAGCAATATGAAAAATTATTCCATATAGAAAAAAAGGAAATAATCGGTAAAACAGATTATAATGTTTTTTCTGAAGATATTGCCACTTCGTTGGAAGAAAATGATAGAAAGGTCATAGAATCAAAAATTCCAATGATATTTGAAGAAAATATTTTGCACGATGATGGTATTCATACTTATGTTTCCAATAAATTCCCCCTGCTCGATTCTACTGGAATTCCAAAAGCAATTTGCGGGATTTCAACTGATATAACAAACCGTAAACAGGCAGAGGAAGAGATTAAAAAAGCGAAAGAACAATTGCAGGCTATGTTAGATGCAGTTCCCGGTGTTATCTCCTGGATAGATTCAGATTTGAAATATTTAGGTGCTAACCGTTATCTTCTAGAAAGTTTGAATTTAACTCCTTCAGAATTGATCGGTAAAAAAGTTGGCTTTTTACAAACCAGCAGAGATTTTATGAATTTCGTGACAAAATTCTTCAAAAGCGAAAAAAAACAGAACTCAAAAGAAATTAAATCCATCGTAAATAATACTTCACTGTATTATCTGACAATCGGTCAAAAATATTTGCAGAATAAAGCTGCTGTATTTGTAGGAATCGATATCACAGAACGTAAAAAGACGGAAAAAGAAATCAATTTCCTGGCTCACTCAATAAAAAGTATTTCCGAATGTGTAAGCATAACAGATCTGGAAAACAAAATATTATTTGTTAATAAATCATTTCTTAAAACCTATGGCTATAAAGAACATGAACTAATCGGAAAAAATATTAACCTTATTCGTTCGAAAAAAAATTCACCAGAACTTCTCGATCAAATTCAACCTGCAACTCTTACAAAGGGCTGGCATGGTGAATTATTAAATACACGAAAAGACGGAAGTGAATTTCCAATTTCTCTTTCCACCTCATTTACTCGAGATGATGATGGTAAACCCATTGCATTAATTGGAATAGCTACAGACATTACAGAACCAAAAAAAATAGAAAAGGAATTAACAAAACACCGTGAACACTTAGAAGAACTGGTAAAAAATCGTACTCGGGAATTAGTAAAAATCAATAAGGAACTGGAGATCGAGAAAGCTAATATTGATAAATTATTTGAAACTGCTCAAGAAGCAATTGTGATGGCAGATAAAGATGGTCGAATACTTCGTGTAAATAAAGAATTCACGAAATTGTTTAAATATTCATTTGATGAAGTACTTGGTAATTCAATAGATGATTTGATTGTTCCAGAGGATTATCATGAAGAAGCTGCATTAATAACGAAGAAAGTAGTAACTGGTGAGAAAGTTACTATTGAGACTATTCGCAGAAACAAGAATGGTATATCTATTCAGGTTTCAGTTCTTGCAGCACCCATTATTGTTGATGATAAACTTGAAGCAATATATGCTATCTATCAAGATATCACAAACCGTAAACTGGCCGAAGCAGCTTTAGAGGAGCGAGCTATAAAATTGACTGAAGTGAACATACGACTTAAAGAAGCTGATCTTCTTAAATCTGTATTTCTTGCTAATATGAGTCATGAATTAAGGACTCCACTTAACTCCATTATTGGTTTCACAAGTATACTTCTAATGGGAATGAGTGGGAGTATAAACGAAGAACAGAAAAAACAGCTCAATTTAGTGAAGAACAGTTCCAAACATCTTCTTAGTCTGATAAATGAAATACTGGATATTTCCAAAATTGAAGCTGGGAAAGTCGAACTCTTTATTGAGGAATTCAAACTCGATGATATTGTTGGAGAGGTGATAGAGAGTTTCTTGCCAGTATTAAATGAAAAAGGATTGAAATTTCTCAAAGACAAACAATTGGGTATTACTCTTCATAGCGATAAAAGACGTTTCAAACAGGTCTTGATGAATCTTGTATCTAATGCTGTAAAATTCACTGAACAAGGAAGTATAAGAATCGATGCCAGAGTTTCAAAATCTAACAATCTTGAAATATGTGTAACTGATACAGGAATAGGGATAAAAGAAGAAGATATGGATAAACTTTTTAAATCCTTTCAGCAGATTGATATGTCATCTAGTAAAAAGTATGAAGGAACTGGTCTTGGATTACATTTATCAAAGAAACTTGTTATCTTGATGGGTGGTGATATGTCTGCAAAAAGTGAATATGGCAAGGGAAGCAAATTCACTCTTGTAATACCACTAAAATATAGTGAGGAAATTAAAAAATGAAAAGAGTATTAGTAATTGAAGATAACGAGAATAATCTTTATTTGATCAGGTTTATCTTAGAAAAAAACGGATATGAGGTTATAGAAGCAAGGGATGGTCTTATTGGAGTTAAGTTAGCTTTAGAAGAAAAGCCTTATTTAATATTGATGGATATACAACTACCTGTACTTAATGGATATGAAGCAATGAAAAAGATTCGATCTTTTAAGGAAACAAAGGATATACCAATAATTGCTTTAACTTCCTATGCAATGGTAGGAGATAAAGAAAAAGCACTAAATATGGGTTTTACTGGATATATCGAAAAACCTATTAATCCTGAAACCATTATTGTGGAAATTGAAAAATATTTATGATATTTTAGTAAATAGAGTGAAAATTATAGATAAGAAAAAACTGATTTTCTTGAAAAATAGTGACTAATCAAAATAGTAAAGTTATTGATTGTGGGGGTTTAACAATGAAAATACTTATTGTTGATGATAAAAAAGAAAATTTATATTTATTAGAAACTTTGCTCAAAGGTAGTGGTTACGAAGTTGAATCAGCTTTAAATGGAGCAGAAGCTCTTGAAAAGTTGTATACTCAGAATTTTGATATGATCATATCTGATATTCTGATGCCAAGGATGGATGGATTTCAATTCTGTAGGAAAGTGATGGCAGATAAAATACTAAAAAATATCCCCTTTGTTTTCTACACAGCTACTTATAAAAATTTAAAAGATGAGGAGTTTGCTTTAAAACTTGGAGCGGATAAATATCTTCGTAAACCAATGGAACCAGTCGAGTTTATAAAGATAATTCAAGATGTATTTAGGGATGTAGAGAAGGGTAAGGGAAAATTCAAAGGACCAGCTTTAAAAGAGGAAAAAGAGATATTAAAGCTCTACAGCGAGCGACTAGTGAATAAGTTGGAAAAGAAAATGTTAGACTTGGAAAGGGAGATCACCGAGCGCAAAAAGGTAGAAGAAAAAATTCAATATCAAAATGAATTTCTAAATAAAGTATTGGAATCTTTAACTCATCCATTCTTTGTTGTCGATGCTCACGACTATACAATTTCAATGGCTAATTCTGCTGTAGGAATCAAATCGGATTTTAAAAAAGTAACCTGTCATAGTTTAACTCATAGAAGTGAAAAACCATGTCTAAGTCAGGAACATCCATGCCCATTGGAAATAGTAAAGAAAACCAAAAAAGCAACTATGGTCGAACATATTCATTTTGATAAAGATGGTAATGCAAGAAATGTAGAAGTTCATGGCTATCCTATATTTGATAAAAAGGGAAATGTAGACCAGATGATAGAATATTGTTTAGACATCACCGAACGTAAAAAGGCAGAAGGTGCACTGCGGGAATCGGAAGAGAAATTCAGAAACTTAGTAGAAACATCAATCGATTTGGTATTCCGATTGACTAAAACTGGTCACATTGATTATATCAGTCCCAGAATAGAAGATTTGTATGGCTATCAGCCTGATGAGTTGATTGGAAAGCATCTGAGAACTACCACTCCAGTTAAGGAAGTTCCCAGGACAATGAAGGCAATAAGTATGATATTAGCCGGAAAACCAATCAAGAATTTTGAAATAAAACAAAAAGCTAAAACAGGACGAATTATCCCGATGGAGATCAATGCCGTTCCAGTTTATGAAAGCGGGGAAATTGTAGGATTACAAGGGATAATGAGAGACATCACCGAGCGTAAACAAGCGGAAGAACAGACCAAGAAAGACCTGGAAGAAAAAAACGTTCTGCTGCATGAGGTATACCATCGCGTTAAAAACAACATGCAGTTGATTTCCAGCCTGCTTAATTTACAATCTACATATATAAAAGATAAAAGAGCATTAGAGCTTTTCCAAAACAGTCGAGATCGTGTAAGAACAATGGCACTCATCCATGATGCTCTCTATCGATCTAAAGATATGACTAATATTGATTTTGCAGATTATGCAAGAAAATTAACTGCACAAATATTTATATCTTATGGTGCTGATTCAAATCTTGTTAAGTTAATAACAGACATAAAAGATGTTTTATTGGATATTAATATAGGAATTCCCTGTGGTATGATAATTAACGAGCTTGTAAGCAATTCAATCAAATATGCTTTTCCAGAAGGGAGAAAAGGGGAGATCAGTGTAAGTCTTACTTTTAAGAACCAAATCTACAAATTATGTGTAAAAGATAATGGAATAGGATTTCCCGGAGAAGTTGATCTGGAAAATTCTTCGACATTTGGATTGAAGATAGTAAAATCATTGACTCAACAGCTTAAAGGTTCACTCAAATTGGAAAAAGTAAAAGGAACTTCATTTACAATAACATTTAAGAAATTAGAAATTAAAACATACAGAAAGGTCTAAAGTTCTTATAAAAGTTCTTTTACTATGACATAATTGAGGATTGTGATTCTTAAGAGATCGAAAAGAACTATTTGAACCATCCAGTATTTGATAATGTGATTTCATATTATACTAAAAATTGTTTTACAAATTCTTACAAAGGGTGAAGTGATAAAGGTGTGTCATTTTATTGAGAATGAAAAAGAGTCTATAGTTTGTCATTTTAACAATAAGCACTTCTTCACTGCTTCAGTATTACCATTAACATTCAATTTATAAAAATAGATTCCTGATGAGAAATCTTCTGCATGCCAGCTAACAGTTGTTTGCTGACTACTTATAGTAATTTCGTCTACTAATTGCCCCTTCAAATTATAAATCTTAATATTTGTTTTTTCAATATGCAAAGGTAATTTATAATTAATAATTGTTGAAGGATTAAAGGGATTAGGATAGTTGATAGTGAAATTGAATAATTTATTTCAGTTATTTCATTATTTGAAGCAGAAGTTAGATTTGTTGCTAAAAACACCCTATATCTGTGCCATAAAATTTGAAGTGTTAATAGGATAAAACTCAAAACAATAAACATCATTAATTCCAAGTCCTGTACCAATTTGTTGAACTTGCCCATTTTCTTCAGGTTCGACTAAAAATATTCCATCTCCATATTTACAACCGACAACTAAATATCCTTCATACTCATAAATCCTATTGAGATTAAGAATAAACATTAATTACATGAAATAATAAAAGCCTCTCGAACCTAAATCCGAAAGGCTTATCTTCATACATATATTTAACAAGTATCTGAACTTACACCCTCTTCTTCTTTTTCTCCTTTGAGATGTCGATGAATGAATTCAGGATGGGAATGATGTATCTTTTTATGATGTTCTTTGTGAACTTTATAGTGTGAACTGACCAAGATCTTGAACAGCAGCAAGAGCATGACCCCCTGCCAATAGGTAATGGGATTTGAACTGAAGATCGGTGTGATCGTAGCATTCCATAACAACTGTACAGCCCATCCTACTAAAAATGCTATTCCAATTCCCAAAAGAATGAACAGCGGGATAAGTTTTTTGTGTTTACATTTCATATTTCCTCCAATATGTTTCTTTAAATTTCTATAACGGGACTGATCCTGATCTTTTGCCCTGTGAGAAGATCTCTCATTAACAGCAGAGTGCCTGCCAAAGGCAACCAGCTCAGATAATCACTTAATTCAGTTTCCGATTCTTCTTCAATTTCTATATTCTCAGCAGCGTAAAGCAGGATATCTATTTCCAGTTCGTCCGGAGCTTTGTGCATGCCTTTTTTTAGTATTTGATCCTTGAACATTATTAACCTTCCTTTATTAGAAGCTGATCATTCTTTAAAAACTTTCTTAAATAATTTAGAGCATAACGATAGCGTGAGGCGATCGTATCTTTACTTTTCTCTTTCAATCTCCCTATCTCTTCAAAAGTCATTTTACCAAAGACATGCAGGTGCAGGACATCATAAAGAAGGGGTTTTTCTTTGGCCAAATAGGATAATGATTCCTTAAAGGTTTCTTCACTT
Source organism: Candidatus Cloacimonadota bacterium (assembly GCA_023137125.1). Classification (GTDB taxonomy): domain Bacteria; phylum Cloacimonadota; class Cloacimonadia; order Cloacimonadales; family TCS61; genus Tenebribacter. The sequence continues at coordinate 47,166 of JAGLPW010000096.1, forward strand.
GCTTGTTCTCCTTCTTCCGTTTCAATATCAGGAATATCAAATTCATCACTGAGAGAAATTATTTTTGCTTTGCGGCTGGTATTACGCACAAGGTTCATAGCGATCTGAAATAGATATGCTTTGGGATTTACCAGTTCTTTTTTAGCAGCAGATGCAATGAATTTAATAAATGTCTCCTGAAAAAGGTCACTGGCATCTTCCCTGCATCTATTATACAGAAATGTATATAGTGCATCTTTGTGCCTTCCATAAAATATCTGGAAAGCATCCATGTCACCACTTCTATAAGCTGCAATCAAATCCTGATCCGTCCTCTTCATTTTTTTCCTCTCACCTACTATGACACATCTCCCCGCTAATGTGTCTAAATTATTTTTACTTTTTTTATGAGTCAATAACTTCCCTTAGCCAAAAACTTGACACTCCAATTTCGATTTGAGCTATTTGCACCATGGCAAAAATAATTTATAGTTTATCAGGAGAAGGTTCGGGGCATTCATCACGTTCGCGGGAGATGATAACTCACCTTATAGGACAAGGACATACTGTAAAAGTAGCCAGTTACGACCGGGGTTATCAGAATTTAAAAGACGATTTCGATGTATTGGAAGTTGAAGGATTCTCGATCGTCAGTGAGGATAATAAAGTGTCTATCGGCAAAACTTTCGCTCAGAACTTCACTACCATACTGGATAGATTTGAAGCTTCCAACATTCTTAAGCAGAAGTATTTTAAAGAGTTCAAACCCGACTGTGTGATCACAGATTTTGAACCGATGGCAGCTTATCTGGCTAACGAATTGGATGTTCCCCTGATAACTATCGATAATCAGCACCGCATGCGTTATATGGATTTCCCCTGCCCCTTTGAATGGAAAGCGGAAGCAATATTTATTGAGAACCTGATCCGTGTGATGATCCCGCGTCCCTGCATATCTCTGGTTACTACTTTCTACTTTGGTAAGAAAAAAAATGACCGTACATTCATGTTCCCGCCGATCTTAAGGCAATCTGTAATAGAGGCTAAACCATCTGTGGGAAATTACATTCTGGTCTATGCTACTAAAGAATATGACACACTGATCGAATATTTGAAAAATTATAAAAGAGAAAAATTTATCGTTTATGGATTCAATGTGGATAAGACAGAAGGAAATCTGACTTATAAATCTTTCAGTAGAAGTGGATTTCTAATTGATCTGGCAGGATGCAGAGCAGTAATTGCCACAGCCGGATTTACACTAATGACAGAATCTTTTTATTTGGGGAAACCCTATCTAGCGTTGCCTATGAAGGGGCAATTCGAGCAGGTATTAAATGGTTTGATGCTGGATGAATTAAAATACGGCAAGAGCGCACTTGATCTGGAAAAAGAGAATATCTCAGCTTTTCTATACGACATTCCTGAATATACTGAGAACCTGAAAAACTACGAGCATAAAGATAATAACGCAATTACTGAAATGCTAGACCTAATATTGGCAAACGATGGTCAGATGCTGCAGAGTTTTCACGATAAACGAAAGACTATATTTCATTTTGATGAAAAATAGAGGATAACCAAATGAGAAGAAAAGACAAAGAGATCACAGACAAAAAAATGATACTGGATATAATTTTCAGAGCACAGGTTTGTTACCTGGGAATGAGCAAAGATAATATGCCCTATGTAATTCCAATTAATTTTGGCTATTATAAAAATACGATCTATTTTCATTGTGCTCTTGAAGGTGAGAAGATAGATGTCCTGAAAGAGAATCCGCATGTCTGTATGGTCTTTAATATAGACAATAAGTTAATCAATGATGTCGCACAGGATGATTGGACAATGTATTATAAAAGTGTTATTGCTTATGGAAAGGTTAAATTCATAATGGATATTGCTGAAAAACAAAATGCGATTAATATCATGTTTCACCATTATGGTGGTAAAGATTATCCGCTTCCGGAGCCTGTTCTGGCAAAGACGATGTTCTTAAAAGTGAAAATAGAAAGAATGACCGGGAAGGGAAATATTCTAAAGGATGAATAAATGTTCCACTCGTTCAAATAAAATATCTTGCCTAAAAAATTTGAGAAACAAAATTTTACTCAAAATTAAATTGGAAATAACTAAATGAAGAAAATTATACTCGTATCGTTTATAGTCGTAATGGTTTTAGGTTGCACAAAAGAACAGGCAACTAATGCCGAATTTGCTGAGATTACCTTTTCTGTGGATCAATTTCTATTATCTGAAGAGTACATTTGTTCAGATATTGACATCAGCTTCTATCCACCTTTAGGTTGGAAGCAGATCAGCCCCATCCTAATGTCAGCCATCAAGGAGAAACTAAAAGCTTCCCAGGATACAACGGGGGTTACCATTTTACCTCTAAATGTGTTTATAGATAAGGAAAAGTCCTTCACCTGTTTTATATCGACCTTCAACAGTGAACTTCTTGCAGATGATACTAGGGAAAATTACTTAAGTGAAATCAAAATAAAAAATCAAGATCTAAGCATAATTGAAGGCACCTTTGCCCATAATGGACTCAATTTTCATCAACTCACTTTCACAAAAGGTGATAAGATCACAGTAAAATTGATCGCATTAAATGGTGAACAAAAGGTGTTTATGATAGATTATGTAGTACCTTCTAAATATTATGAAGAAGAGTTGAGAACAATTGAATCATCAATTGGAACAATAAAAAAAACAAAAAATGAGATCGGTTTGCCTGGCAAAACCGACTCGTAAAAGGAGATTAGTAAATGAAAAAAATCGTATCAATAATCGTGCTGGTAGTTTTAATCGCCATAGTGGGTTGTTCAGCCAATATCCATCAGGTTGGAAAAGGCGCTCAGGGAAACCAGGTCATAGAAGCCCGTCAGTGGTACATCCTGTTTGGTCTTGCACCACTTAATGTAGTAGACACGAACCAGATGGCAGGTGATGCTGTAGATTATGAGATCAAAACAGAACAAAGCGCTTTAGATATTATTTTTAACATATTTACAAGCTCTGTTACTGTCTACTCTAGAACTGTTACAGTTACAAAATAGTTACGATGTAATTACTTACTAAAAGACTCTCCTAAAATAGGAGAGTCTTTTTTACAATTATGAAATATTTAATTCTGATAATTTCGTTGATATTGTTTATAAGCTGTTCCAATAAACAAAAAGAAGAAGAAATTCTTTTTAACGAAGCGTTAATATTATTTAAACAAAAAACTAACATTGATAGCTTACCCAAAGAAGCAATTACTAAACTTAACATTATTTTATCTAATTTCCCCGAATCAAAATTAGCTATAAGTATTGAATCAGAGGGGAAAAAATTATTCATTAACAATCATGGATTACTTACATATTATGAAATTTTAGAATTAGATAAAAATTTAATAAAAAATGAGAAAGCTCAAATTTTGTTTGATGAAGCCTGTAATTTATTAAGTATCTCAACAAATAAAGATAGTATTTCAGCTCAAGCAGTGCTGAAGATAAAAATGATTATAATAGATTATCCAAAAACAAGACTTGCAAAAAGCCTGAAATTGAATGTACAAAGAATCCCTTTATATAATTCGGACCCATTAACATTTGCAGAGCTAATAGAATTAGACGATAAACTAATATCGACAAAGAAAGCAAATAAACTTGAAATCACTTCAACACTTATGAACCTTGCTGCTCAAAGTAAAGCATATTATAAAACACCCAAAACACATGGCGGCGGAGGTAAGAGTTTTAAGGGATTAATGAATGGATGGATGTCAAACTCTCAATTATCATCTGACAATTCATTTTCTTATATAAAAACTAAATATAGTACTGTTGAAATAGAAGATAACTATGTTATCTTACAAGGAAAAAGCAAGTTCTGGCAGATGCAACTTAAAGTAACTTCCGATGATATTAAATTTCTATCAATTAAGAGGAATAGATAGTTTTAGAGTATGAGACACTACGGTTCCAGCATAATATTCGTTAATGATAAAGAGGAAGTCTTATTATTTCTGCGGGATGATAAACCTGGCTTGCCATATCCCAATATGTGGGATGTTCCCGGTGGACATGTGGAAGAGAATGAAACTCCAAAAAAATGTATTATACGTGAGATGAAAGAAGAGATGAACCTTGATCTAAAAGATTTCCAACTGCTCTGCCAAACAGAATTTGATGACAGGATTGAATACACCTATTGGAAAAAAGTTGATTTGAATATTGCTGAAATAAACCTGATGGAAGGACAATATTTAAAATGGTTCACGCATCAGAAAGCAGCTGACACAGAACTCGCTTACGGTTTCAATGAGATCGTTGATAAGTTTTACCAGACAGTTATTTTCTCACATAAAAAAAGCCCGATATAGATCGGGCTTTTTAATATTAACAATTGTAAATAGAACTATTTTATTCTTCCCAGCATACTACAGCATGAGAAGCAAACCCAAAAACATGATAAATAAACTTTTTTTCATAACTCCCCTCCTTTTTTGATAGAATAATAGGTTAGTTCAATATTTTTCGGGATTGACCTCCTGCATTTAGTCACTTGACTTTCTTAGATGATTTCTCAGCTTAGTTCCAGACTTATCCTCGTCGCTTCTTCTTTTATAACAATCGGTTAAAGAATATTTGACTTGACATAAATATTTACTGTTTATTTTTAATAGTGGATTTTTCAAACAGAGACCTGATACTTAAATGACCTAAAGAAATCTGTATAATTTCTTGGGAGGTTTCAAAATGAAAAGAATAACGGTAACTCTTTTTCTTTTACTGCTTTTTACTAATACGATCTTATGTCAGGAGTCCGAGAAAGCTATTAAGAAAAAAGAACCCCGTAATTCTTGGATAATGCTGCACTTGAATGACCAGGATGTGATCTTAACTCTATCATCTATCGAATGGAGAATTCCTGATCGCTGGTCGATCACATCACGGTATATTCATGGTTTTGATAAAGAGAGAAAAAAGAAAAAGGGGAGGAAATGTGAAAACAAAAAGTATTTTTAAAAGGCATTTTATTGTTTTGTCTTTAAGTGTTGCGGTTGCTTGTATGTCATTTGTGTTTTGTTCCTGCACCGGACAAAATCTGGACAAGACAGTACTGCAAGCGTATGATTTGAGGATAACCGGACATGCCGACTCAGCCCAGGTGCTTCTTGAGCAGGCAATAGCAAAGGATTCCACTAATTCAGCTGCCTGGTTTGAGCTGGCGCGAACAAAAATGCATATCGTACTCGGAAATCCCAGGAAATTAATAGGTGAGATGACCTATATACAGCAATTCGCTCAAAATGCTGTTGATAATGAACCAAATAATGTTATATATCAATATTACTTGGCGAATGTTGATTTCTTTAATTTATACATAGCTATGCGTAATGAAAACTTTAGTGCTGAATTTGAGAAAGCTGTGGGAACCTATAGAACTGTGCTTGATCTTAAGCCCGATTATCATGAAGCAAAATTGTATCTTATTGAACTTTATACAATGGTCCCGATAGAGATGGGAGGTGATCCAGCAATAGCGGAGGAGTATGTTCAAGAGCTGGAAGCCGCAGATGTTGTATTTGGAGCTAAGGCGCGCGAGATTGTAATGCCGGGAGATGCAGACTATATTGAGTTCTGGAAAAAGATAGAAGAGAAGCAAATGAACAGTGCAGATGTATATGAAGCTTTGGGGAATACCTACTTATATAACGAAAACATTGAAGAAGCAGCCAGGGCATTTGAGAAGGCAATTAGTTTGAACGCTGAGAAAAATATTCTGCATATAAATATGGGTAAGTACTATATGATGCAGGCCGGGCGAGATCTTGAACTATTAGTTTCATTAGCTCCGTCAATTGAGAATGAATTTGAAATATATCTGAACTCACAGCCTGAACCCGTAAATCCATTGAAAGCGTTTGTGATTGGTCAGTTAGCCATGCTTAATTTCCGTACTGGAGATAAAGAAGCCGGAGATAAATTCAAAGAAGAGGCAACACTCCTGGATCCAAATTACTCAAAAGCTTTTGGAACTCCTGGTCAGATTCTGTTCGATCCTCCCGATGAAATTTCCCATGCTCATGCATATTTCTCCCGCCCGTTCTGATGCATCTAGCTTGGGAAAAGAGAAAACATGAAGAAATCGAAAAAAATAATCCCCCAAAAATAATGGCGAATTTGTAAGCTTGAGGCTTATTAATCTTAATTAAATAAAAGGAAAACTATGAATAAGAATATCCAATTAGAATGAAATAAGTAGTTCTCCTTCGTCCGGCTACTGACGGACTACGGAGGACAGGGAGGGTTACATGAAGACAGATCGAGAAAGGAAGAATGCAGCAATAGTGGTTATAAGGTGGTCAGCTCGCGTACTCGGATTGATCATAGCGGGGTTCTTACTGCTTATGTTCATTGGGCAATCCCTGGAGTCTCATCCCCCATCCGATCCAATTGAGCTGATCGCAGCAATCGGGTTAGCCCTGATGGGGATCTATGTAGTAGCTATGTTCCTGGCACTCAAAAGGGAGCGCTTGGGCTCGTTCCTTGGGGTGGCAGCCCTCGGAGGTTTCTTTGTCATAATGTTCCTGGGACTGCTTCCCGGAAATGTTTCAGGCGGTTTTAGTACCAAAGGCATCCTGAATCCGGTATTTCTAGTCTTATGGTTACCGATCCTGTTGTACTTGCTGTGCTGGGGACTCGAAAGGCGCGGGGTGGGAACGAACGAACAGTAAGCTAAATTGATAGACGGAAACGACGCCAAGCGTCGGAAATGTGCATACCCCTAAGGGGGAACGAGAAGAATAAAATACCCGGCACACTATTTGAAAATAGCATTGAGGAGGTAATATCATGAAAAAATCACTCATGCTTATTATTGCAATTCTTTTAATGGGAGGGTTCCATTTATCTGCCCAGGACACCTCATCGAATGGGAAAGCGCTGAATTTCCCCGCCAATAAATACGGGATTAGTATTGGCAATTCCTATGAGTTTACGGGCATTCGA
>JAGLPW010000097.1 GCA_023137125.1 Candidatus Cloacimonadota bacterium
GTTGTTGGCTCAGGTGGTAATATTAATGGATTATCTATAAGTGGACTAATAACAAGGGCTGCTGGTAGCCAAGAAGGGGAAGGGGTTATCTCGGGTATCGCTATATCTGGACTAGGTATAGGTGCTAATGCTATCAATGGACTGGCTATCGGGGGATTAGCTGTTGGCACCGATGGCGATATCAACGGCATTGCTACCAGTTTGGCATACATATATTGCGAAAAAGATTTCCGGGGTATAGCTGTTACAAGCGGTTATTTGGAATCCGAATTTTTTAACGGGATAGCTATTGCCGGTTATGCTAAAACCAATCAAATGAATGGAATATCTATTGCATTATATAATAGAACGAAAGAATTGCATGGTGTTCAGTTTGGATTATTGAATTATACCGAAAATAACCCAAAAGGATTAAGAATTTTACCTTTTATTAATTTGCATTTTTGAAAACAGTTAATCCGCGAGGAATACAGGGAAGAAAAAAAGCCCTCCTGCGCTTTAAGTAGTGTAGTTAAAAGAAGCAAAAGCTTCGGAGGACGAGGAGAAAAAGATGAAAAAGCTTATTTTGATTTTTGTTTTATTAACAACTACTTGTTTGTACTCAACTATCATTAATATTCCTGCAGATCAACCAACAATACAAGTTGGGATCAATGTTGCAGTTAATAGTGATACATTACTTGTACAGCCGGGAACGTATTTAGAAAATATTAACTACAATGGTAAAAACATTACTATTGCTTCATTGTTCTTAACAACACAAGATACTACTTATATTTCTCAAACCATTATCGACGGGAACCAAAACGGAACTGTAGTCTCATTTGAAAATGGAGAAACTAACGGTGCAGTGTTGACCGGATTCACGATCACGAATGGTAGCGGTGGAGGAATTGGTTGTGTTTATACTTCCTATCCTCGTCTTGAAAATTTGATTATAACAGGAAATTCTGGTGATGCTGGTGGTGGTATTCTCTGTATGATTGGGTCGAGCCCGACTTTAGAGAATGTAACCATAACCGGTAATTCTGCTCATATTGGTAGTGGGATCAACTGCAGCCTTAGTTCCAATCCAGATCTAATTAATGTTTTAATCGTCGGAAATTCGGCTGTAGCAATGGGTGGTGGTATTTCATGCTATGAAGCCAATCCAAGTTTGGTAAACGTTACGATATCCGATAATACAGCTAATGAAGGCAGTGGGATTTACTGTAGGGAAAATTCAGGTCCAGAGTTGATAGATTGTATATTTTGGAATAATTCACCGGTAAACATCTTTTTCGATATAGATGGTGAATCTAATAATATCACAATTTCTTACTCTGATATACAAGATGGAGAAGCTGGAATTGTAACAAATAATAACGGAACAGTTAACTGGCTGGATGGTAACATTGAAGAAGATCCGTTATTTACTGGAACAGGAGAAGACCCATATTCATTACTGGTAGATTCTCCCTGCATAGATGCCGGAATTCCTGATACTACAGGATTGAATTTACCACCCTGGGATATAATCGGCAATATTCGCATCTGGGATGGAGATGGTGATGGAATTGCTATTATTGATATGGGAGCTTACGAATACGGATCTCCACCTTATGTAGATGTAGAAGACAATGTAATTATTCAAACTTCTGAAGTCTTTTTACATCAAAACTACCCCAATCCTTTCAATCCAACCACAACAATAAGTTATTCTCTCAAAGAAAATTCAAAGGTTTCACTTAATATCTACAATATCAAAGGACAGAAAGTGAAAACACTGGTTAATGAAGAGCTTACTACCGGTCAGCATTCTGTGGTTTGGAATGGAACAGATGAAAATAATAAAACAGTTTCTTCAGGTATTTATTTCTATAAACTAAAAACCAATAATTTCGAGAAAGCCAAAAAGATGATACTGATGAAATAGGTTAATCATAAGTTAGGGGAGGAGTAATGGGTTTCAAAAAGAAATTTGTAAATTTAGTGTCAGTTTTATTAATTGGGTTACTGCTTAATCATTGCGCTGTCTATAGAGAGGTTGCAGTCCCCCAGGATCAATCTTTTTCTTATGAGGGTCGAGCCCTTAAGTTGATCTGGGAAGATTCAGATATTCAAGATATGTATATGGTTGAAACTTCTATGGTAGATAATAAACTGATTGGCTTAGTTATCTCAGGTCGGTTTTATACACCTCCCGCTAAATCCCAGAAAGTCGATATTTATATAGATCCTTCCATTGTTCCACCCGATTCATTGCCAACCCAATTTTCATTTCCAGTTTCTGCTATTAAGAAAATAGAACTCTTTGAATTAGATGTTGAAGAATCTGTTGGAATAACGGTTCTGAATACAGGTTTTGCTGTCGTTATGGTATTTGCTGTAATATTCGCAATTATTCTGCTTACTAAAGAATCCTGCCCGTTTATCTATGTTCATGATGGGGAATCTTACCAGTTTACCGGAGAGATATATAGCGGAGCGATCTATCCTCATTTGGAAAGAGATGACTTCCTGCCTCTTCCTCAGCTCAAACATCCGGAAGATGAATATCATCTGAAAATGACTAATGAGGTGCGTGAGATCCAATATACCAACTTAACAGAATTATTGGTAATAGATCATCCTGACGATACTGATGTACTGGTTGATAAATACGGAACATGTTATACTTTAAAAGATCTACAGACACCCAAGACAGCAATAAGTTCCAACCGGCAAAATATTCTTCCCCAAATAGTAAAGAGAGATAGTCAAAAATATCTGGGAGATTCTTTTGAAGATCCGGATCCAACCATGGATTCTATCGTTTTGAGTTTTGACAACACCCAAAAAATGGATAGTGCAAAACTTGTAGTTCGAGCAAAAAATTCCTTCTGGCTGGATTATGTTTTTGCACAATTCTTCGAACTTTTTGGTGATAATTATGATAAATGGCTGGAAAAGCAAAAAAACCTCAAAGAAGGGAAACAGAAAAATTGGTCACTGGAACAGGGTATTCCACTTTCAGTTTACCTTGAGAAAAATGGTGACTGGCAATTCATCGACTACTATAATGTGGTGGGACCGATCATAGAGAAGGATATTGTTCTTTCTCTGGATATTTCAGATATAGATTCAGAAGAGATAAAGATAAAGTTAGAATTTGGTTTTCTCTTCTGGGAGATCGACTTTGTCGGAATGGATTTCTCTCCTCAACAACCAGTTGAGCAGAATGTCGTCTCCTTGACCAGTGCTGTTGACCATAATGGTCTGGATGTAACTGAACTTCTAGTTCAGTCTGATGATAACTATTTTATTATGCCTGCCATTGGAGATCAGGTTATATTGAAATTTGCAGTTCCCAAAAAAGTGATGAATGATCAGAACAGATCTATTTTCCTGCATAGCAGGGGTCATTATGAGGTTATCAGGAATCCTGAAGGAAGAGCTGATGTAAGCTATTTGAGATCATTCCGTCATCCGGGGAAATTTAGTCAGTTCTCGAAAGAGATATACCTGGAACTGGAACGAAAAATAAAGAATCAAGTCTGGTAAAGGGGAATTCAATTGAACTCAAAATATGACCACATTACAGATCCCGGATATAATTCATCTCATTTTGTTACAGGATTAAGATATCGGGTCATCAATTTTCTAATAAGTTTTAATATTTTCAGGATAGCATTAGCAGCCTACCGGAATCCCTATATTGCTTTTAAAACTTTAGCAGCTCTTATCAAGAAAAAGAAGGTTATACTAGGTGATTTGACTAGTTTGAAGTTGATCCGTTCAAGTGGAAAATATTTCAGGGCGATCTCCAGTCCGGGTTGGCCTTCGCTATCATTCGATCGATTCATACAAAATGAACTAAATAAGATCCGTCCCTTTAGAGCAAGAAAAAGCCATCTGCAAACAATGATATTTTCTATCACCAGCCGCTGTCAGTTAAAATGCGATCATTGTTATGAATGGAATAATCTGGCCAGTAATGAAACTTTAAGTCTTCAGGAACTTACTAAGATCCTTAATAAATTCCAGACTTATGGTATAAGTAATATCCAGCTCAGCGGAGGAGAACCCTTAAATAGATTTAATGATCTGATAGAACTGATAAGATCTGCAAAGCCAGGAAGCGATTTCTGGATTTTGACTTCGGGATATGAACTGACACTAGAGAAAGCTAAAGAGTTGAAGAAAGCCGGTTTAACCGGAGTGGTGATCAGTCTGGATCATTGGAAGGAAGAATTACATAATCGATTCAGAAAGAATGATAATTCTTTTAAGTGGGTAATGGAAGCGGCCAGACATGCTCTAGAGGTAGATCTGGTTGTAGCTTTTTCACTTTGTACAATGAAAGATTTCGTAACAGAGGAGAATCTGGAAAGATATCTCCGACTGGCTAAAGACTACGGGGCAGGTTTTATTAGAATACTTGAACCCCGAGAGGTTGGTCATTTTGCTGGGAAAAAGATAGAACTGGAGAAAAAACAGATCGAAATATTGAAAAGATTCTACCTTAAATCAAATTCAGATCCAGGTTACAAAGAAATGCCTTTAGTCATGTATCCAGGTTATCATCAGAGGATCTATGGCTGTTTTGGGGCAGGCAACAGATACCTCTATGTCGATTCTATGGGTGATCTGCATGCCTGTCCATTTTGCCAGGATAAGATCGGAAATGCTCTTACTGACGATTTAGATAAGGCTATAGCAAAGATGAAAAGAAGAGGATGTCACAAATTTGAAACAAAATCTGAGGATTGAATGGTATACAATAACTTACTAAAAAATGTTTTTCGACTTGACCTAAAAGAAATTATATTTCGATGAAGAAGGAGTTTAAAATGAATTTTAATAGATTATTATTAGTTTTTTTAATTGGGCTATTGCTTAGCTATTGCGCTGTTAATAAGGAGATGGCAATCGCCCAGGATCAATCTTTTTCTTATGAAGGTAGAACTCTAAAATTGATCTGGGAAGATTCAGATATTCAAGATATGTATATGATTGAAACTTCTATGGCAGATAACAAACTGATGGGGTTAGTTATCCTAAGTCGGTTTTATATACTTCCTGCTAAATCCCAGAGAGTCGATATTTATATAGATCCTTCCATTGTTCCGCCTGATTCATAGCCAACCCAATTTTCATTTCCCGCTTCTGCTATTAAGAAGCTCATAATATCAAGCACAATCATATTTGCTCAGAATAAAATCGATTCCACTTATACAAGACCTTTAAATGGTATCAACATAAATCTTCTGGGTGATGCTTCGGTTATTTCAGTTAATTATGAAAGATTATTTTTTATTAACTCAACATTTTTTTTAACAGGTAAGCTTGGATTAGGACACAATTCAGAATTCCAAATTTGTTTTTTTGGATCTTGTCCACCTCCAAAAAATTATACTACCATACCATATCATATTACAGGTAACTTAGGTAAAGGAAAAAATTTCTTTGAATTTGGCTTAGGTGGAACAATAATTAACGGGAATACAAATCAGCATTATTTACTGTACCCAATTATTGGATATAGATTACTATCTCTAAATTCAAATAAAGTTAATTTCAGAATATTTGGAAACATCCCTTTTACTGGTTTAGCTAGTATAAAAGACATTATATTTTTCCCCTTTGGTATAAGTCTAGGTATAAGTTTTTAACCACAATTCTTTACGAACTATTTGACCAAAAAACAGAAGTAATCAATATCGTATGCAAATAATTAGAGGAGAATTACATTGAGTGAAAATAAATTGTATCAACGATCAACTAAAGAAGTCTTTTCTATATTAGATTCATCCCCAAAAGGATTAACCTCTTCAGAAGCCGGATCGAGGTCTTCAAAATATGGGAAAAATGAGCTGATCGCCGGAAAAAAAGTTTCTCCCATAATAAAATTTTTGGTTCAGTTCAAAGATGTATTTATGATCGTGCTT
>JAGLPW010000098.1 GCA_023137125.1 Candidatus Cloacimonadota bacterium
TCATCAATGCAGTGATTGGCTTTATGCAGGAATACAAAGCGGAAAAGATCATGGAGTCGTTGAAGAAGCTGGTGCAGTCACCATCAAAAGTTTTCCGTGATGGTGAGATTACCGAAATCCATCAGGGAGAATTAGTTCCGGGTGATATTGTCAGTCTGGAAGAGGGTGATAAGGTCCCAGCTGACATCAGGATCATAGAATCATTCAACCTGCGCACCAATGATGTCTCTCTAACCGGTGAATCGATGCCGCAGGAAAAGCACAGCAATGCCATAGCGAAAGAAAGCCAGTTAGCGGACAGAGATAATATGGTTTATTTGGGAACAACCATAGCCTCCGGTAATGCCAGGGGAATAGTTACAGCTACCGGCATGAATACCGAGATGGGAAGAATTGCCGATCTTACCCAGGAAGAGGATAGCTCCCGTTCACCTTTGCAGCAGGAGCTGCAGAGCGTTGCCAACCGATTAACTATATTTGCAGTTATCATTGCTGTCTTCTTATTCCTTATTAGTGCCCTGCAGGGATTAGGTATAAACTTTGCCTTTATCTATGCCCTGGGTATTGCAGTTGCCGTTGTACCTCAAGCCTTGCCAATGCAGATAACTGTTGCGCTCACTCAGGGAGTCAATCATCTGGCCAAAGAGAACGCAGTTGTAAAAAAACTATCTTCTGTAGAAACCCTGGGCTCAACCAATGTGATCTGTACCGATAAAACCGGAACACTGACCAAGAACGAGATGACCGTAAAGGAGTTATGGTTTTCCGGCAAATATTATAAGATCACAGGTTTGGGCTATAAACCGGAAGGAGCGATACTTGATCAGAATGACAAAGAACTTTCTCAACAGGATATCGATGAGATCGAGGTGATGCTGGATGCTGCGACCATGGCTTCCAATGCAACGATCCATGCCCCGGATGAAAATCACTACAGCTGGTATCCGGTGGGTGATCCAACTGAGGCTGCGCTGATAACACTTTCTACTAAACTGGGAACCCACTCCCCTACCGAAGATGAAGAGAATCCGGAACTTCATGAATTCAGCTTCGATTCGGTACGCAAGCGAATGAGTTCTATCCGCCAGTTCGGTGATGAAAAATATCTGACTATGAAGGGTGCTACAGACAGTATTCTTGCGGTAAGCAAGCATATCTGGCGAAACGGCAAGAAAGAGACGATCTCAGAGAAAGATAAGCTGGAGATCGAAACCATCAATGATGATTATTCTAAACAGGCGATGAGGGTGATCGCGAACGCTTATAGAAAATTGGAAGCAGATGAGAAGGATTATGTTCTGGAAGATATTGAAAAAGATGTAGTATTTTTGGGACTTATCGCTATGACCGATCCGCCAAAGGAAGGTGTAAGAGAAGCAATCGATAGTGCGCATGCAGCTCATATCCGCACATATATTATGACTGGAGATCATGCTGTTACAGCCCAGGCGATCGGCAAAGAGATAAACCTTTCTGCTCTAGGTGAAGATGTACCGGTAATTACAGGTGTGGAGTTTACAGATCTTTCTGATGAAGCGCTGAATAAGATCATGAGTGAGAACGATTCTCTCATTTTCAGCCGGGTATCACCGGAAGATAAATTACGAATTGTAAAACTGCTGAAAAAACAGGATAAGATCGTGGCAGTTACTGGAGATGGAGTAAACGATGCACCCGCACTTAAGAGTGCACATATTGGTGTTGCGATGGGACAAATGGGAACGGATGTATCCAAACAGGCAGCTGAATTAATTTTACTTGATGACAGCTTTCCTACATTGGTCAGTGCGATCAGAGAAGGCAGGATCATCTATAATAATCTCAGGAAAACAGTTATAGCTTCACTCACAAGTAATGGAGCTGAATTAGCTGTTGTACTACTTGGATTATTGGGTGTAACCTTGTTCAAATGGCCAATCCCGATCCTGGCAATTCAGATATTGGCGATCGATTTATTTGCTGAGATACTGCCCCTAACTGCACTTACTTTTGATCCAGGATCCGAGGAGATGATGAGTTCTCCCCCAAGGAGTCGTACAGAACATATTGTAAATAAGAAAACATCTACAGAAATTATCTTTTTAGGTTTTCTGATGGGTTTATTAGCTTTTCTCAATTTCGGGTTCTTTATCAAGCGCATGGGTATCGTACTTACAGCAGATCATATCTTATACGCCAGAGCTACGACTATTTGCTACACGACTATAGCCTTCACACAGTTTATTAATATTCTCTCCAGACGTTACGATTTGAAATCAATATTCTCAAAAAATTTATTCAATAATCCCAAGATGCTTTATTCAATAATCTTCTCGATATCCATCTGTTTAGTGGCTATTTATACTCCCGGTTTTAATAATTTTCTTGCATTTGCTCCATTGTATTTAAGTGATTGGATCTCAATCTTCATAGCTTCAGCGATCTTTTTGTTAACACATGAACTTATTAAGATTTTCAAGAATATGAAGAGAAAGGATCACTAATAATTGTAATTTAAGGTAAACTTAAGCATAATGTTAATCTATATGGAGAGTTTTACTATAAATAAGAAGATGCTGCTGTTGAAGTAGTAACAAATATATTTTAGTAAATTTAATATAATGGGAAGCTCATTGGGATTCCCATTTAAAACAGACGAATAGACGCCCCGAGTAATCGGGGCGTCTATTGCTATCTATGAATTACTTCATAAGGATTGAGAAGTTGCCCTTCCGATTTAAATCATAAGGGCTAATCTCTTTCACTTCATAAGAATCATTTTCTTGGTTGCTGTGTAGTTTCCTGATTTCATTTTGTAGAAATATACACCACTTGATACTGATTTATTAGTATTATCTGTACCATTCCAAATCGCTGTGTATTCACCTGCTTCTTTTACATCATTTACAAGAGTCTTAACAAGTTGACCTCTTAAGTTGTAAATTTCAAGTTCAACATTGCCGGTTTCTACTATCGAGTAAGAAATACTTGTAACAGGATTGAATGGATTTGGATAGTTGCCATGAAGCTTTGTAGTTGCCACAATTACATCTCCTGCAATTGTTCCTGTATAGTTGAAACTAATCTCAATTACATCCGATATTCCTTCATCATATACTGCTTCTACACCGGCTACGTAATCAATACTATTTTCAAGGCCTGTCAATATCCAGACTAGGTCAGAGGTATCCCCTAGCAGGACGCCATCAAGATAAACGTTGTAACCTAAAAGGTCACGTGTACTATCTATATTATGGTCAACAACCTCAACAGAGATCCTCTCAGCTGGTGCTTCCCAAGTGAAGGTTGCAAAATCATCATCAGGATTGCTAACTATTGCCAGATTAACAGGAGGATCTAGAACTGGATTCTGACCAAAGGTAAAACTAACTTCAATTATCTCAGATTCACCGGTATCGTAAAGTGCAGACACACCAGCTACATATTCTTCATTAACAACCAGATCAGAATAGGTATATTCAAATACATCGATACCTACTGCTACTACAAAATCTCCATCAAGATATACATTATATTCCGTAAGCTCCCTAGTTTCAGGAATGGATATTACTACATCATCCATATAGAACATTGGGGTATCTGTTGTGGTTGAATTTGCTCCACCCCAGATATTTACTCCGCCAAATTGAAGAAGACCAGGAGTTCCAAAACATCCAAGAGTCCACTGATATCCTATCATTTCTACATCATTGAAATAGTAGGTTGCCCAGTCACTGTCTAAATCTACGACCACCTTAAGATCCATCCACTCGTCGTGGTTGAATGCATGAGTAACAGCACCGGCACCACCAGCATCGGCTAAAGCCGTTCCATCTGTTTGGTAGTAGATCTGGAATGCCCATTCTTCACCAGGAGTACTTGTTTTCTGTAAGTTAAAATAGCCGCAATAACCTGTAGGTACATACATCTTCATGTTAAATTGATATATTCCTGTTGTATAGTCTTCCATAATAAGTACAAGATCTTGATTCTCTTCAACAACCACCGAATTTTCTGGGCTTGCTGCTTGTACATCAGTAACTAATGCATCTTCAGCTCCACCAGGTGCATTAGACCAGGTTGTCCAGTTTTCACCAACTACAGCGATATAATCACCTACATTAAAACTATCAAAATTTTCATAGATAATTTGTTCGCCAATTGGTGCAGACCAAGATACTGTACCAGTTGCATCATCAACAGTTACTCCAAGTGGAGGATTATTTACCGCGCCACCTTCACCTTCAACAAAATAGATAAATCGAGCATTCACACCACTTATCTCTGTAGAAATAATCGTATTATTCCTATCGATTTCATATACTCCGGTTGCATTTGTTACCAGAATATTACCATTACCCAGTTCATATGCGCCTCGCATACCACCCACAACATCATAATAAGCCACATAAGCACCTGTACTAGTATACTCATAACATCCTGCAGGAGTACTGAATCCGGCAACCAGCAGATTGCCGGAAGGTGTTTCTGTAACCTGTTCCGGGAAATTGATCCCCGATACCAGATCTCCAACATAATTACCAGCATTATCAAATTGATGTACCGCATCGCTGCTGCTGGCTGTAACCAGATAATCATCTTGTGTTTCTCTGTAGAGAACGCAGAATGGTCCGTCCATACCACCTGCACCATTTGCTATGAAATTACTTACATAATTACCAGCAGCATCAAATTCGGCTATTGCATCGGCATTAGCTCCGCCAGCTGTTGTTACCAAAATACTGCCATCAGCCTTCAAACCCCAACCTCGAACATTATCCAGGATGTTGGTGTTCACACCACCAGACGGTGCAAACCAGCCCATGAAATTTCCATCAAGATCATACTGAATAAGACCATCAGCGATTTGATCTGACACGAGAATACTGTTTCCGTCCGGATGCAAAGCTGCGGCGATCGGTGTAGTGAGATTTACATCATCTGATGGTACGAAATCTGCATCATATAGATCTCCGGTAATAGGATCGAAAGCCATCACACGATCCAGTCCAGAATCCGGGATCAATAGCAATCCTCCCTCAGGAATATCACGTGTTAAACGTACCCCTGAAACAGTAGTATGAGAATTTGTATCAATTCCTAATTCTTCGTTGTGTTCTGCCGGAATATTGGCAGTCAAAAAGGCAATAAACAACAACATAAATAAAAATAAATAAACTTTTTTCATTTTCTCCTCCTTTTCATCTGTTTATTTAAAATCAATTTCTATAATTTAAAACAACTTATAACTCAATCCTAATCCAAGTGTCTCTTTAAATTGAATATCTTCAGATTGCATTTTACTATATAGAAACTGAACATATAGTTTTAAGTTGATCAGACTTGTTAAGCTAATATCAACATCATGCTGCCAATTCATTCTTACTTGTTTCCAGTCATCTTCATATTCCGTTCCTTCCAAACTTTCCGATTCAGAATAAACAATAGGTTTGTAAAGATTTAAGTTTGTAGAATACTTGATCATATTCTCTTTAAACGGTTTAGTGTAAATACCAACAAATTCCATACCACCATCATTTGTATTATCATCAAGATTACTGTCAAAATATTGTTTGAACGCTGCACCTAGACGAGTACTTAATTCCTGTGTATCATCCTTAATAAATACTTTAGCAATACCAAAAGTTTCTGTTGTAGTATTCGGATTGAATGTTTTTGTTTCTTCTCCACTTTCATCCAAGAATTGTGATTCTTCCCTGAAACTGGCAAAAGGATCTACAAAGGCGCCAAGTGTAAAACGGAACATCGATTCAAAATCAACCAAGTCAGTGGATTTATCCGGTTTTGCCCAATATTTTTCTCCCATTTCATCTAGCATCTGATTATGGGTTTGACCAAAAGCGAGCTTGAGTGTATTTTTATTATGCACTTTTGCAGTTAATTGTTTTTCCGCCAAGAAATTTGCATTGAATACCCAGGAGATCGAACCCTTCTCTTCGCCAGTCCAATTATCACTGTAGGCATTTTGGTTCATTGTGATCGAAATATCTGCTGCTGTGTTCCAATCTTTTGCAAATAATCCTGTTGTTGCTACAATTACGATCAAAATCAAAATTATCTTTCTCAATTTTTACTCTCCAATTATATTCAATTAAAAGAAATATCTCACACCGATTGCAGCATTTAAGCCAAAATCTGTAGCCGGCACCAGGTCAAGCAGAGGTACGATTTCCAGAAATATATCAAATGGTGCTTCCACAAATTGATAAGCCATTCCCACGGGGATACGAACACCCAGTTTTGATTTATCCTCCAGCTTGATCCTGACACCAAGACCATAATAGACCGGCAAAGAACCTTGTGTTACGGCGATTAGATCAGGATTATGCATCAGCATATCCGCATGCAGATGCAGTGCATCCTCTTTTCCAAAAGACCAGGCTATAGCTCCATCAAATGCAGTCAAATTACCAGTCCAATATTTAAGACTTATTCCGGTCGGTTCACCTACTATTATTCCTGCTCCCAGCCCTGAATTCTGGGCAAATAATCCTGCTGCTACTACAATAACGATCAATACTAAAATACTCTTTTTCATTTGTTTTCTCCCTTATTCCTTAATCATATGAACATCCATTTGCGGATATGGAATATTTATATTTTCTTTATCAAATTCTTCTTTTGCGCTTTCGATCAGATCAAAATAGACAGTCCAATAATCTTCCGTCTTGGTCCAGACACGAACGGTAAAATCGATTGAGCTATCACCTAGATTCCCTAACCTGACAAATGGTTCCGGATCTTTCAAGATCAGTTCATGTTTATTAATTATTTTGCTCAGTATATTTTCGACCTTACTTGCCTTCGTCTCATAGCCCACGCCGAAGGTAAGATCAACCCGTCTAGTTTTTTCAGCTGTATAATTTGTAATTGTTCCATTCATGATCTGTGCATTAGGGACAATGATCTTTTTATTATCAACCGTATTGATCTCAGTTGTAAATATACTGATCTTACTGACACTACCGGATACGCCACCGGCTTCCACATAGTCACCCAACTTAAATGGTCTGAACAAGATTATTAAGAATCCGGCAGCAAAATTGGACAGTGAACCCTGAAGAGCCAGACCAATTGCCAAACCGGCTGCACCGATAATTGCCATAAATGAAGTAGTTTGTATACCGACCTGCGAAAGAGCAGCCAGAATTACAAATATATATAAACCACTAAAAACCAGTGATGAGATAAAAGATGAAATAGTTTTATCAACTTTTCTTTTATCCATCACCTTCACAATTAATTTACGAACACTTTTCGCAACTATGCGCCCTACGATCAATATAGCAACAGCTGCTATCAACTTCAATCCGAAAGCGGATCCCCATTCAATTAGTTTTGGTATTAGTTCTTCCATCATTACTCCTGTATAATAAATTTATGGTGTGATATAATAATACGTTTTATAATTTTGCAAGTTATTTCTTAATTCAAATAGATATTTCTCTTTACACTATTAACCGGTTTTCGTTTTTTTTTCAGAAGGAAATAAAATTATTTTAACTTTTTTTGGAGCGAGGATGAAGGGAAGATGAAAAAGGCTATTTTTATAATTTTTATTCTCAACCTTACAGTTTTATTCAGTATTAGTATTTACGATATTCAATATACTACGGATCCCGGACCAAACGGTACCTATCCGTCTCCTTATGAAGGACAAATCGTAACAACAGGTGGTATCGTAAATGCTATTGATTTCAACGATGGAAGATTCTTCATTATATCTTCTTGGGGTGGTATTTCGGAATGGCAGGGAATTTATGTTTATGATAATAACCAGAATGTTGCTGTTGGTGATAGTGTCATCATAGAAGCGGAAGTTTATGAATATTGGGGATTTACCGAACTTAGTAACTTGATCTCCTGCAATGTAATTTCTTCAGGAAATTCTATGCCTGCAACTCTCATTACTTCAATTTCCAATGCAATAAACGAAGCTAGAGAAAGTACCCGAGCTGGTATTGGCTATTATTCTTTATCAATTACACAAACTTATGATGAATGGGGTCAATGGAAGGTTGCTGATGGAAGTGGAGAATGTACGATTAGCACCGGATTTATGAATATGAAGGAAATGGGTATCCCGCTTGTAGTAGGCTATCCATTGCATATCGGTGGATTTGTCACCTATTTTTGGGAAGAGTATCAGCTCAATCCAATCAGTTTGTATTCCATTTCGTCAGTTCCTCATATTATTTCAATTCAAGAACAATTATTGTTCTCTCCAGAAGAATTTGAAATTCCAATTTACCACACAGTTTTCAATAATGGGCAAGTTCAATCTTATCAATTTGAATTACAATATGATCCAGATGTAATCGAATATGTAGGTTATGAAACATATGGAACCCTTTCTGCAAATGGAGTGATAGAAATAGAGCAGATAGGAAATGGAATAATTTCTCTTTCCTACGATGGAGATTTTTCATTTGAAAATATGGAAACTCTTCTCAAATTAAATTTCAGCGGTTTGGAAAGTGGAAACGGAGAGATAGAATTTTCAGAATTTTTTATCGATGATACTCCTGTGGAATATTTTTCGATAGAAGATATAATCTTGCAATTAGAGACTATCCCGATCGGTGATACACTCACAGTAATTCATAAGCCAATTACAAATATCCCCCAGATCACAATCCCAAATGAAGAATTTACAATTGAGTGTGTGGCGGACGAATCAACTACTGGTTGGTCGACAGAACTAATTCATGATAATAAACTAATCTCTTTGAATATTTCAAGCACTTTTTACGATCCTGATCTAGAAAGATGGAAATTAACGGTCTCTGCTCCTGTCCCCGATATCTATGAACTCTACGATCTGGTCGTAAATGCAGATGGAATCGTTACAGATACAACCAGGAATGCAGTTCATCTTATACCCGAGCTAAAAACAAATTATTCATTTATCCATATAACAGACTCACATCTTCCAACCCATATCTATTATCCCGATCCCTTCTCTCTGACCGATTCAACAGAAGTGGAAGACCTGCGGCAAGTGATCAATGACATCAATCTGATCAATCCTGAATTTGTTCTGTTTACAGGTGATCTGGTAAACGAAGGAGAGATGGAAGAGTTTGAGAATCGACGGGTTTACACCAAAGCCCAAAAACTGTTGGAAGAGCTGGAAGTTCCCTTCTATTTAACTTCAGGAAATCATGATATTGGCGGTTGGGATAGTTCTCCGCCATCACAAGGGACAGCCAGGCGTAACTGGTGGAACTTCTTCGGTTGGAGCTGGCTGCAGAATCCCCCTTTTTCTGAACCATATTATACTCAGAACTATAGTTTCGACTACGGACCAATTCACTTTATCGGCATGGAAGCTTATCTAAATTACGATAGTTATATGTTCAATATTTATGGTGAAGAAAGCTTTACTGACCTGCAGATGCAGTGGCTTGAAAATGATCTTACTCAAGCATCAGGAAGTGAATCACAAGTAATCTTCTATCACTACGATTTTTCCGAACAGATCGATCTGGATGAGTTGGAAATTGAGATGGCACTTTATGGACATATCCATTCCAACTCAGGAAATATAAATTCTGCTCCCTATAATCTTGCCACAGCTGCAACCTGCAATGGAAACCGAGCCTATAGGGTAATTAATGTTAATGACGGCACTCTTGAACCCACAAATACTATCTATGCAGGCTGGGATGGAGAAGATATTAACGCTACCTTTACTCCAGAAAACAACGGGGCTACCGATAGTCTATTTTGCTACATTGAGAACTCACAAAATCTAAGTTTTACAGATGCAAAACTGAAATTCATTATGCCCATCAGTGCAGAGGAATATCTAGTTTATAATGGAATGATAACTCAAATTGATGATTCGGGTGAGTTTGCCATTTGTTATGTCTCAATAGATATCCCTGCAAATGAGAATATCTCAGTCTCAGTAGTCGCTGACTTTGACGCTTTTGTAGAGAATCCATTACAGCCTTTTAATAGCCAACTAACTAATTATCCCAATCCCTTCAATCCATCCACTACTATCTCCTTTAGATTAAACCCTAAAGACGCTGAGAACACTGAATTAAGCATCTATAATTTGAAAGGACAAAAGGTGAGGGATCTTTTAATTGATCAATTATCCAATTCAGTAATTTATCAAGTTATTTGGGAGGGTAAAGATAATAAAGGAATTAGAGTAACATCCGGAATTTATTTTATCAAATTGAAAAATGGAGATCAGGAAAGCTCTAAAAAGATAATGTTATTGAAATAGAGAATAGGAGTAGAAAATGAATCGATGTCCATGGGGAACTGCCGATGAATTATATATCCGCTATCACGATGATGAATGGGGAGTACCAGTTTTTGATGATCAAAAGCAGTTTGAGTTTTTAGTTTTAGAATCTGCCCAAGCCGGTCTTAGCTGGCACACAATCCTAAAAAAAAGAGAGAACTATCGTGCTGCTTATGACGGCTTTGATGTGCAGAAAGTTGCAAAATATGATGAGAAGAAAATTGAAGATTTGATGCAGAATGCCGGTATTATCCGCAATCGTCGCAAGATCGAAGCTTCGGTTAATAATGCTAAGTTATTCCTGGAAATCCAAAAAGAGTTCGGCAGTTTTTGTAACTATTTATGGGGATTTGTAGATGGAAAACCATTGATTAACAGTTGGACTGAAATATCGCAAATTCCAGCTAAAACTAAATTATCAGATCGCCTCAGCAAAGACATGAAAGAACGCGGCTTTAAATTCCTGGGTTCTATTACTCTTTATTCACACCTGCAGGCAACCGGACTGGTGAATGATCATCTGAAAAGTTGTTTCCGCTGGAAAGAGTGCCAGGAAATTGGTTAAAAACCAAGATAAATCATTTGACACACCCTGCTAATTTTTCATTTCTAATTTCAAATTTCAAATTAATATAACAAGGAGGTTTTAGTGGATTTTCTATCACTTGCTATGGATACGGCAAAGTCACTCGGAGCAGATTACGCTGATATCCGCATTCAAAGATCGAGTACCGAAATGATCTATTTGCGTAACTTGAGTTTGAAGAACACTTCACTCAACGAGATCTACGGTTATGGGATCAGAGTATTCAAAGATGGTGCCTGGGGATTTGCTCATAATAGTGTTTTTACTGCTGACGCAATGAACAAAACTGTGAAGAAAGCTTATGCAATTGCTAAAGAATCTGGGCGGATAAAATATGGAGATGGACTTATCCTGGCACATGAACGAGGATACATCGATTCTTATAAGACACAATTCCGCATTGACCCTTTCGATGTTCCTTTAAGTGAAAAAGTAGAATTGATGATGGAAGTAAACAAAACCATGCTCAATTTTGCTGAAATTAAACTGGCTGTTTTCATGCTGGAATGCCGTAAAGATGAAAAATTATTTGCTTCTACTTTAGGTAGCAGATTGGATATTCAAACAGTGTATATCGAGCCAACACTTACCGCTACAGCCGTAGCAGAGGGTGACAGTCAAAGCCGAACATACAGCCATGGAGGACAAGCTAAGGGCTGGGAATGGGTACAAAGTCTGAATTTGACCGACAAAGCAGTACAGGTGGCAGAAGAGGCGATCTTGAAAGTTCACGCTGACTCTCTTGGAGCAGAGGAACGAAAAACACTCCTGCTTGATCCCAACCACATGGCACTGACAATGCATGAATCTGTAGGACATCCAACGGAACTGGACAGAGTTCTGGGCTGGGAAGCAGATTTTGCCGGTATCAGTTTTGCCACTCCCGAAAAACTTGGCAATTACCAATACGGTTCAAAGATAGTAAATTTTATAGCTGATAATACTCTGGTAGGCGGGATTGCCACAGCCGGTTATGACGATGATGGTGTTCCCAACCAGAAATGGTATATCATTAAAGATGGAATTCTGAACGAATACGGCAACACTCGTGCAACTGCTCCACTTATTGGTCTGAAAATGAGCCGTGGCTGTAATCGGGCAACTAACTATTTCGATTTTCCCATCAACCGAATTCCCAACCTCTATCTGCAACCGGGAAAAGAAAAGCTCTCTCCACAGGAGTTGATCGCAGATACAGAGGATGGTGTTTATATAGAAGGTCGTGGTTCATTCTCGATCGATCAGCATCGTGAGAACTTCCAATTTGGTGGCGATATGTTCTGGGAAATTAAGAATGGAAAGAAAGTAAGACCACTTAAGAAAATTCTCTATAAATCAAATAATCCTGAATTCTGGAACAGTGTGGATGCAATTTGTGATGAGAGATACTTCCAAACATTCGGTGTAACGAATTGCGGGAAAGGTCAACCCGGTCAAAGGGGCAGAATGACGCATGGCGGAGCTTTAGCCCGTTTCCGTTATATCCGCGTAGGAGGATCGAAATGATAACTTTTAAAGAAATGCAAAAAGCTGCCGAATATATCCGCAAGAATGTAGCCGCTGATGATTATAATTTCAGCATCAATGGATCGGAAGATCTGCTTACACGCTTTGCTCAGAACGGTATCACACAGCATATTTCCGGTAATAAGTTGAATGTGAATTTAAGTGTTGCCTTCGATAATAAAAATGGCCAGGCTTCGGGTAATAATCTGGATCTTGATTCTCTAAAATATTTGATCAAAACAGCCCAGAGCATGGCAAAATTGAATCAGTCAGATCCAGAATTTGTGCAAAGTGAACCTGCTCATAAATTACCTGATGTAAATAACTATGCCAAAAACACAGCCGATCTGCCGATGGAAAAAATTGTTGATGATATCCTGAAATGTGTTAAAAACGCTAAGGGTAAAGGCGCTAAACTTTCCGGAATTTCACAGAAACATGTTTATGATACTTTCCTGACAACTAAGAACGGTTTTGAAGGTTTTGATAGATCAACCAGTTTTTCTCATTCAATGACGATGAAGAAAGAAGGTGTGGAGACTAAAGTTTCCAGATCGGTAAAAGATCATGTCAATTTCAGTATGCAGAAAATGATCGAGCAGCTAAATTCCCAATTTGATAGTTTAAATAATCCGTTACAAATAGAGAAGGGTAAGATCCCTGTTATCTTAAGACCGGCAGCTGTTTTGAACTGGCTCTTCTACCTTATTTGGACGTTTGACCGCCGTACTGCCGATGAAGGGCACACACCTTTCACGGATCAGATCGGGAAACAATTTTTTGGGGAAAAATTCACTTTCCGTTCACGTTTAGACGATCCGGATCTGGAAGCCAGCAAATTCTTAAATGGCGGTATCCCAGCTGAAAATATAGATTGGGTTGTGAACGGTGTACTAAAGAATATGAGTGCAACCAGATATTATGCCAAAAAGAATGATCTGAAAGCCTTGCGACCATACAACATAATAGTAGATGGTGGAGATACAACTGAGGAAGAAATGATGAAAATGGTAGGTCGCGGTGTGATCATAAACAATTTCTGGTATATTCGACCCACTGACCGTAAAACAGGTGAGTGGACGGGACTTACCCGTGATGGAGTTCTCTATTTTGAAGATGGCAAGATCCAAAAATCGGTCACAAATTTCCGTTGGAACGAAATTCTTCACGATGCAACCAAACGCATTCTGGCGATGGGACCAAGTATACAACAGGAATATTATGCCAAAGTTCCTACGCTGCTTATTGATGATTTCAACTTTGTGGATGTGACGACGTTTTAACCGGAAAGAACGCAAAGGTGCAAAGTAATCAACAGTGGATTGATGCTGATAAACACAAATTTTAGGGGTGATGATCTTGAGGTTTACAAGTTCAAGAAACACCCCTTTTCTTATTATCCAACATCTATTTAAAAAATTTATCCAATAATTCCTAATAGTTGTTTATTCATTTTAATGAATTTTTTAATGACTAGGCAAGGATATAACCATCAAATATCTCCTGACATTCATTTTAATGAATATTTCATCAAAATTTTTCTGTCATTGCCTTCAATCTATCCAGATAGATTTCTAAGTATTTTTCCTTCCCTTCTGAGCTTAAAAAGGATTGTGAAATCAATTTTTCTACCTTCTCTCTTTTACCTGGAAATTCTAAGATCATCTTTTTTACTCTATTGGATTTAATTTTATAAAACTCACCCAATTTAATAAAATCTTCAAATCCACAAAAGCCATTATTCTTATAATGTTCAGTCTCAAAATCTTCAAACATATCCAATGCCATTCTGCTTTCATTAGGAAAATGGATATTCGTATTAAGCAGATCATATGCCGGAGAAAGCACAAAATCACTATTGATTGTTTCTATAAGTGAAAAATTTTTCAAATGTGCATCACCATTACCAAAAATATAGTTAAACAGAACTAGTTTAAATAACTTTTCAATCTCGATCTTGGGTGCAGCACAATGATCATGTATAATTTTTCCTATCTCTTCATAACTAGTTTCATATTTAAAATTGGGACCATCTGACTCCGGTGAAATTCCACCAATTTGACAAAAATCCTCCTGACGAAATTTCTGCCCTTCTCTACGATCAAAACGTTTGGTAATGTAGGCTGATTCACCATCAACAAAATTTATTAAAGCATTTTCTGCTGTTTGAATTTTAAAAATCTGCTTTGCGATCTGCATGGTCAAATGTTCATTAGCAGGAATATCAGCCTGCAAATATTCTATATCTGTATTGGGAACAGGTTTAAGAATATATTCTCCTTCCCTTGTAGTAGGAATCAGATTCTTTCCTGATAATTTTAGGGAGATCTTATCCTGAACTCCTGAAATGGAGAAATGATCGATCTTTTGGTAACGGATAGTTTGAAATTCAGTTTTTTTTAAATTCAAAATCGGAGATTTTCCCTTAAACATCTTCCGTAGACAGGCATTGCAATATACTTTGTTTTCTACTTGTTTTAAACACCCCATGCACACTCTCATTTTATTTCCTCAATGATCACACATCCTATTGTATCTACGGTTGCAGTTTTAATAAGCCTAGTAAAATAATCTTTCTCATCAATCTTCAGTTTACGAGATTGAATTTTGGTAGCAAAACCTTCCGTTAGCAGTCCGTGAAAAAAAGGGAAAAGCTGTTTAGAGTGAAATTCTTTTTTGCTTTTTGGTAAAGAAAGACTGATCGATTTGGCAGAATGATCTGATAGATAAGATTCATTATATTGAAAATTATATCCAGAATCTGTTTTCTCTAGGATTCCCGCTAGACGTTGTCTGAAATAGACATTTGCTTTCATTATTCTTCACCTTTTACTTTTATGCTGAGTTCCAATCCTAATACATCACACAATCTATGTATCACCTGCAAAGTAGGGTTTCCCTTACCCGATTCAATATCGCTGATAGTATGCAATGCTACTTCTGAAATTTCACTCAGATCTTCTTGATTGATCTTCAATATCTTACGCCGATCCTTGATTATGCTACTAAATTCTTTTTTATTCATCGTTACCTCTTTTTTCATTAAAATGAATATCTTAGTATAATATATAATATTACTGGATAAATGCAAGTTATTTTTTCGTTTTAATGAATATATTGCTGTTGCTTAAATTGAAGAGTAGATAATATAAGGATAAAAACAAATACTAAAAAAAGCTACAGATCATTGATCTGTCTTTTTCCTCATTCAAGTTTAAATGAGGAAATTTCTTACAAATTATAGCTTTCAATAATTTTTAGAACAAAACTGTAGAAGCAATATATCATCCCCATTTTTAGGATCCCCTCAAAATATGGGATTACACTTATAGAGTTTCCGCTCATCATCAAATATCTTCCAACAAACGCAAAGATGAAGTAGACTGGAACTAATAAAATAATTAATGAGAGATAGCGATTTATGAAGAATTTAGGGCTTACGCTCTTGATATTTTTTATTAAATTATTGAACACAAAGATAAACACTACCGTACCGATCAAGGCCAGCGGAATATAGACAAGAAGCCAGGAATGACCAAGATGTTCAACATTTATTTTATCTAATAGGGTTGTAGTATCTTCAATTTTCTTACCTAGCTGTTCCCGCAGTAAGAGTATTTCATCTGCAGAAAGAATAAATGCTATCACACTGAATAATCTGATAAACCATTGCCGGGTTGAACTAATCTTTAATTTTTCTCTATCCCCCCAGCCTATTAAAAAGAAACCGGAAGCAATGATCAACATCATAAAGCTGATGAACCAGGTTGCTAGGGAAAGATCATGTGTATAATCCAATTGATAAAATACACCATGTATTATCCACATTAGCACTCCCCTATCTTTTACTAGGATAAGCTGAAAACCAAAAAAATATGACATAAAAGAAAAAATAATGATCATGAGAATAACAAGAAGGATCGGTGTTTTCATTAATAATAAGAATTCTCTAAACTTCATTTCAATTGCTCCTTTGGTATATTCTCTTTAGTGTGTAGGAACTACAGCTCTGAATAACTCCATTGAACCTTCGATGGAATATTCAGAGATCGCGAACGGGATAAAAATAGATTCTCCCGACTTTAATTCAAGAGAGAACTGTGACCATTTTATTGACCCCTTTCCTTCTGTACATAGGATGATCTCAGCACTTGAGAAATTCATATTTACAAAAGATTCATCATCTCTTATTACAATTTTCGAAAGCTGAAATTCTTTGGCAGATGTTTGATAAATATTTTCATTATTACCTATTTTCGGTTCGACCTTTTTTAAGCCGATATGATCAAAATTGAGTATCTTTACCAATTCCGGCAGATCAACTTTTTTGGGGGTTAACCCACCGCGCAATACATTATCCGAATTTACCATAATCTCTACACCGCAACCATTTAAATAGGAATGAAGTACTCCTGCCTCTATGAATAATGCTTCTCCCGGCTTAAGTTTTACTACATTTAAAAAGAGGGGAGAAAAAACTCCCATATCAGTAGGATAGATCGCTGCCAGTCTTGTCATCCATCTAAATATTATAGCTTCATGATCATCTCTTGGTTCAAATTCTACAAGCTTATTTATCAAAATACTAACCATTTTAGTTTGATTATCATTGTGTTTACTCATTAGTTCCAAGAACATTCTTTTCAAATTTCGGGTGCAAGGATCTGTTTCTAGTTCTTTTATGCCAGGAATTTGATCTTCTAGTTGTAAATATTTAATTCTCTCGACTATCTCTTTGATTGGTTGGAATCCGCACATAGCATCAAAATTGGTTAAAGCACAAATAAGTTCCGGTTTATGATTATCGTCTTTATAAGTTCTCTCGGGAGAGTTGAGGGGAATATTTTTTTTATTCTCAAGTTTAAAACCTTTAACAGCTTGAGTTTTACTGGGATGGGCTTGAATGGAGAGTGGGCTGGCTGCAGCTAACACCTTAAACAGAAATGGTAATCTATTGTTGAACTTATCGGCAATTTTCTTTCCCAGCATTTTATAAGGATCATCATTAATGATCTCTAACAATGATTTCTCAGATGAATTTATCTTGATGCGTGAAGGTGCAATAGGATGAGCCCCCATCCACAGCTCGGCCTGTGGTTCCAAAGAAGCTTCATCTCTCCCTTGTAAATGTGAAATAAATGTTTTGGATCCCCAGCTATATTCAAGTATAGAATTTCTCAACTTGAAGATCCTCAAAGCATCAGTTTCACTCATCTAAGCAATCCCCTTAACAAAATTATTTTTCTATTTTAGCAACTTGGCAACACATCAAATCATATACTGTCTATATATTCTATATCATATAGGTCAACTATAAAATTTATTGTTTTTTAAACACACTACAGCTCTTTTATGAAATCAACAATTTGATATTCATAGAGCAAGACATATTATTGTAGTTCTTAATTATTCTTAATGGCGATCTGTTTACCCCTTTTTCTGGGGATAGTAAAAAAGAATTTACAACCGGAATTTAGTTTTGATTCTACCCATATTTTACCATTATTCATTTCAATGATCTTTTTAACGATAGCCAAACCAACTCCTGCTGTTTCGGTTTCATCGTGGTTATTTAAAGACTTAAATATCTGAAAAATGTTCTCAAAATATTTTTCTTCAATACCATGACCATTATCTGCCAAACTGAAGACCCATTCTTTTTCATCTTCATGGCAATCAATAACGATCTGTGTCTTCGGTTTATTCGAGAATTTTATTGAATTCTCGATCAAATTGGAAAATATCTGACTCAATCTATTTTTATTATAAATTACATTGGGAAGTTCAGCACCTAAAGTAATAGTAATCTTGGGATGAAGGTTCATAGATAGGATCAAGTTATTTAGTAATTCTGTAATATTTACATTATTCAATTGTTCATTTCCTGTTATGTTGTAATAGAGTGACAATCCTTCAATAAGCTGATGCATTCTCACAGTTTTGCCAATAAGGAGCTTCATATGCTGTTTCCCATCTTCATCAAATTTATCTTCATAATCTTTAGATATCCAATTAGCTAACTTGTTTATAGCCTTCAAAGGAGATTTAAGCTCATGTGAAGTAATATAAACAAAATTTCTAAGTTCTTTATTGGTCAGAGTAAGATCTTCCAATATCAGATTTCTTTGCTTTTCCACTTCTTTCTGCATAGTAATATTTCTCATTGAACCGATAATCTCGATAGGAAGATCGCTCTTATCTAACATTAATTTAGCAGTAAGAAAACAGGTAACCGGCATACCCTTTTTACCTTTAATAACTATTTCAAAGTCGTTTACATGCTCATCTTTTCTAAGAGCTTTCAGGAGGCTATTTCCTTGCTCTTTGTTGTAATATAGATCAACAATAGGTTTACCTATAAGCTCATCACGAGTAAGGTCTGAGATATCCTCAATTGAAGGGTTGATCTCTATTATTTTCCCGTCAATATCAACTTCGAAATAGATATCCTGAATGTTCTCAAAAAGTCTTTTATAATTCTCTTCGTTATTTATCAGTGTTTTCCCGGAATTTTCTTTTTCCGTTAGATCTTTGCAGCAGATAATAATTGCCGCCGGGGCACCATCATCATCATAAACCATATCGGTGCTAATCTCAGCAATGAATAAAGAACCATCTTTTCGTTTATCTGAGATTCTTATAACTTTTCCCATCCATTTTTGTATATTTTTCTTAGTAAATTTTGTGCGAACAAGATCTATGGTAAGTTTAGAAATATCTTCTCCGATCAGTTCAATTTGTGTATATCCATGAATATCTGCATTGGCCTTATTGGTATAGATGATTTTCCCATCCAGATCTGTCATGGTAACACCTAACCTCATTTTTTCGATAGCATTCTTAAGATTATTAAAGTCAGCTTTCGTGTTCTTCAGCTGTTCAATTTCATAGGTCAGATTTCTATTGACCACAGTCAATTTTTTAGTTTTTTCTGCAATTATGTTATTCATAGATGCCAGTTCTCTCTCAAGATTCCTCTTAAGGAAAAACCGTTCTCTTGTGTTGAAGTAAGCAATGATGAAGAAATTAATGAGGGCGATTAAGAATATTCCTAACACGATCTGAAAAAAATTACCTGCCAATAAACCAGGATAATTAAGACCCAGCCGCTTGAAGGTTCGTTTAAACTTCTCAGAGATGGTTAAATTTTTATCGAGTCTTTCGGAATCATCTGTTTCAGTGATATTTTCGATCGAAATGGAATCAATCTTGTTTACTGATTTTATAATATCTTCAATATCCGAATCAGCAGAAAGGGTGATCAGTGAAATCTGAAAAACTATAATGGACAATAATATTCTTATGATATTTTTCAACATTGATCATTCCTTTTATATTATGGCTTTATATTTCGCTTAGCGATGAATAACCGTCAAGCATAACTATTATATTTTCATAGAACACTAACATATAGCTATAATTGTAAATCTGCTAGAAACAGCACAGTTATACCAATAATGCTCAAAAAATAGGACCCGGCAAAAACCGGGTCCTATAAAGTGCAGATTATTTATTATGTATTACTTTGTTCTAAAGAACTCAATACGTCTATTTTTTGCACGTCCAGCTTTTGTTTTGTTTGAAGTTACAGGATGATCTGGACCTAAACCTATGGCACGTAATCTGTGCTCTTTAATTCCCTGATTGATCAGATAACGGCGAACAGATTCCGCTCTTTTTCTGGAGAGCTTCATATTTAGTGATCTGGAACCAGAACTATCGGTATGGCCACTGATCTCAAGATACATTTCTTTGTAATCTTGCAAAGTTCTAACAACTTTGCCTAATACATTCTTTGCACCATCAGTCAGTTCAGAACTTCCAACCTTAAAGTTCACACCATCGAGAACAATAGGTGATTTCTTCTCAAAAATGATTTCCGGTTTCTTGTCGGGACAACCATCATCATCCATGAAGCCATTAAACGTCTCTGGTTCTAACGGACACTTGTCATCTCCATCCATGAAACCATCACCGTCTGTATCTGCATTTTTCGGGTCAGTCTGATGAATGAATACCTCATCACCATCATTCAACCCATCACTATCCGTATCAACTGAGTTAGGATCAGTCATGTAGTTATTAACCTCATCACCATCACTTAAGCTGTCAGCATCCGTATCAACCGAGATAGGATCAGTATGGTATGTATAAACTTCTTCATAATCATTAACGCCATCCATATCAGTATCGGCTACATTAGGATCTGTTCCTGTACTGTCTGCACTGATAAATACACCTGTATTTGTTTCAACTGAATCTGCCAATCCATCAGCATCATTATCGTAATCAGGACAGCCATCTTCATCTTCGAAATCATCAAAATCCTCAGGAATGAATGGACACTTATCGAGTTTATCTTCAATTTCATCACCATCGGAATCTCTCCAGCCACCAAAACGCAGAGTGAAGCCAAAACCTGCTGACAGATTACCTGATTGGACATCGCCTCTGGCAAGAGAACCTGTAGATTCACCGGACATATCTTGATCCTGGTTAAATATTCTTTGATATTTTACTCCGAAATCGAATGCAACAGTACGAGAAATCTCCCATTCAATACCACCACCAACATTAGCTATAAAATTATTTCCCGATGTGATCTCAGTACCGGTATCGGTATTTTCACAATTCCACATCATTACGCCCATTCCTGCAGTGATATATGGGATCCAGTTCTGATCTTTGATCAGATTATAACGCCCAAAAACAGAGATAGGGATAAATGATGTCTTAAAAGGAGCATCCTCTTTGGAAACCAAATGGCTCATCACCTCTAAAACTTGATCTTTATCACGCACTGTAACAAAACCATAGCCAGCTTCAATGCCAATCCCGATTTTACGAGTAATATAATATCCACAGTTGAATTCCCCTAAAATCCTTACTGAACTGTCATCCACTTCTCCACCGATCAATTTGGTAGCATTGCCATGCAGCCCTGTAAATATTTGTCTTTGAAAAATTTGAGCAAAAACATTACTGCTCATCAAAACCATCATAGAAATAAAAACTAACAAAATTTTTGTTTTCTTTGTCATGTACCACTCCTCCTGAATTATATATTTTTCAAATTTCTATTTTGCTCCCATATCGTTCCTGGAACCATCGGCATCATTATATTCCTCCGCTGGATCTCCGGTATCGATACATGGGGATTCTTCTAATAGATCATAATTTCTATTGGCTGCATCTTTAAATTTAGGATCAGAATTTATTACTCCCATCTTAAAGAAAAGTGAACCATTATTATTTGTTTTAAAACCATCTTCTGCATTCATAATATTGGAATAACTTAAAGCCATTGTAATCTTTCCAAATTTATGGAAACATACTTCTTGAGGAGAGTTGTTCCATAAAATTGAATTAGATATTTTTGGATTTGAGAAACTATTGCAATAAATTGCTCCACCAAATTTAGCAGAATTATCGGCAATTGTAAGGTTATGCCAGTAAGAGGTTGAATACTGGGTATATATCCCACCACCATAACCATATTCTGTACCAATGACCTCGTTACCTGCTATAACAATTTCGGTGAGTTCCGGGCTTGAATTATAAACATATATCCCTCCACCGAATTCATTGGCTTTATTATCTATAATTTCCAATTTGTTAAGAATTGGATTAGAATTACTTAAATAAATTCCACCTCCGTAACCGTGCTTTGTCCCTAAAGAAGAATTATTTTCGATCTTCACATTCTCAATTAGAGAGTTGGAATTATAGAGATAGAATCCACCGCCAAATTTCTCTGCATTATTATCTTTTATAATCATATCGCTAATTGTCGGAGTGGCATTATAAATAAAGATACCGCCTCCACGGGATCCATTTCCGGTTCCATTTTGGATCGTGAAACCGATGAGTTTTGCTTCCTCGGTCTCTTCGCTTTCAAAATTAACCACACTGCCGGAGCTCTTTCCATCAATAATAGTAGAAGTTATATATGATCTGTCTTCTGTCTCTTGAAATTTAGAGCAGACTGTTATGTTCTTACCTTCAAAATTTATATTTTCTTTATAGATGCCAGGCTGAACAATTACAACATCTCCCGAGACAGCAAAGTTAATTGCGGATTGAATTGTCGGATGATCTTCGGGGACGCGCAATTTTCCAAAATGACATATAGCAGAATATATCTTAGATTCCGGTGAATTATTTCTATTGATATAACTATAAATTCGGTAATAATATTTTTCGTGGATATCAATATCTGTATCAGTGTAAGATTCTGAATTTGCAGAGATATTTGCAATTGTTTTAAAATCGGCATTTTCTGTTCTTCTCTGAATTTTGAAACCCTCTTCAATATTGCTGTTATCTGTCCAAGCAAGTTTAACCTGTCGATCTGCAATAACCGAAATCTTAAAATCCGAAGGAACGAGCAAGCCATAATACTCCGAAACTGTATTTGTATTATGAGAGATATTCATATCTGTAAAGGCGTGAATGCGGTATGAATATTCTACATCGTAATCTAAGTCTTTATCAATAAATTCTGTTATGTTTGATTTTACGCTTTTTATCACTCTATAATCAGAGTCGTTTTGGCTTCTCTCGATCTTGTAACCATCCTCAAAATAACAGTTATCATTCCAATTCAATTTGATCTTACCGGCAGAGACAATCTCCGCACTTAGATTTGTTGGATGTGGAAATATAGTATTTAAGTATTCAACATTAGAAAAATCGGAATTGTTGACCGAAGTAGTTGCCTGAACTCTATAATAATAAGTTTTTTCAAACTTTAAGTTATCATCTGTATAAGAAGTTGAATTAGCAGGAAGTTTAACAAGAATTTTAAATTCTTCATCCTCTGCTCTCCTTTCTATTTTAATCCCTGTTTCAAATTCACAGTTATCTTCCCAATAAATTGAAGCAGTTCTATCATCGAGAATTTCTGAACTCAGATATGAAGGTCCGGGGAAAACTGTTTTTGCCATGATCTCACTTGAATAGTTTGAAGAGTTAGATTTTGTTACTGTTGCAATCCGGTAGATATACTGTGTACCATATTTGAGCCCTTCATCCAGATATGAATCTGCTGAAGCTGCGAGTTCTTTGATCAAAACAAAATCTTCCTTTCCTTTCTTTCTTTCAATTTTGAATCCAGTATCAAATGTACAATTATCCATCCAGGATAATTTTAATGACTGGTCATCTAAAATAAGCACCGAAAGGTAGGTAGGCTCTGGAAAAATTGTCTTTGCAGATAATATATTGGAGTAGGCAGATTCGGATGCTGTTGTAAAAGCAATTACTCTGTAATTATAGGTTGTGCCAAAAGAGAGGTTGGAATCTAAGAAGTGTGTAGTATTTGGTTCTAGATCTGCAATTTCTTCAAATTCACCTCCACTTTCCTTTCTTTCCAATCTGTAACCCGTCTCAAAAGAACAGTTATCTTCCCAATACAATTTAAGTGATTGGTCATCGATATTTTCAGAATAGAGATTCTCGGGACCAGGGAAACCGGTCTTTGTACCGACCTCGTTAGAATATTCAGATTCATTTACTTTAGAGAGTGCTTTGATCCGATATGTGTATTCATCCCCTAATTGCATATTTTCATCCAGATAATCTCTCTCATCCTTATCGAGTTTTATTATTATCTCATACTCTTCATTATTTACTTTCCGCTCAAGAATATACTCATGTGCCAGGGTGGATCTATCTTCCCAATATAGTTTCGCAGAATGGTCATTTAGGACATCAATATATAATTGTTGGGGTGAAGGAAATAATAATTCTGCCGATGCCGAAGCACTTGGCCGAGATTCATTTATCTCTGTAAATGCTTTAATGATATAGATATATGTTTTACCGTCTTCTAATTCAATGTTGATAAAATAACGTGAATTCTTATCTACAATAGCAATTTCTTCAAATTCATCATTGCCGGTTTTTCTCTCAATCTTAAATCCACTTTCATATTCATATCCATCATCCCATGTAAGGCGTACAGACTGATCATCTAGAGCTATTACTTTAAAATTTGCTGGTGCAGGGAATTCAGTTTCAACTGTAATTTTATCTGAAGCTAATGATTCATTAAATTCAGATTCAGCCCTTACTTGATAATAATATTTCTCACCGACTATCAACCCTTCATCAACATAAATAGTTTCATCGACAGCAATTTTTCCTATTACCACATATTCTGTATCCTTACTTTTCCGTTCAATAATAAATCCGGTCTCAAAATCGCAGTTATCATGCCAGGTTATTGTTACAGATTGATCATTAATCGGTTTTACACTAAGATCTGATGGTTCGGGAAATATTGTGGAAATTGTGATCTCATCAGAAAAATCGGATTTTATTTCTTCATCGTAACATTGAACTTTATATGAATAATTAGTATTGAATGTTAGTTCCTCATCAACAAAAAAAGCTTTATTTGTCTCTAATCTACTGATCTCAGCAAATTCATCATCTCCTTTTTTCCTAAAAAGAATATATCCCGAAATATTCTTTTCTGAACTCTGCCAGCGTAGAGAAAGCGTATGATCATTTAATGGCTTAGCAGATAGGTTTGCTGGGCGTACAAGAATAGTGACCTCTGTACTAATGGAGTCTTCAGTTGATACAGCCTCATCAATTTCCTGGGCGAAAATGTTGCCAGCAAATATGATAACAAATACAAAGAATATCCACGTTTTCACATTCCCCCCTTATTCATTGGAACTATCCATAATTTATATTTAATATATTAATAAAATTCTTTTAATGTTTTTATATTTTTAGAACTTATGTTGTCAATAAATTCTTAAGTTTGCTTTTCATGGCATCATAATGTGAGCCGTTCCAATAAATCTTTCCGCATTTTTTACATATTTTGAAATCAGAGAAATTATTTCTAACATTTTCCGGGACTAAACCTTCAATTTTTTCTAATTGAACTTTCCGCAATTTGCTGTTACAATTCAAGCATCTTGAGAATAAAATAACATCCTCTAATTCAATTAAATCCTGCATCTCCAGTAACTGTTTATCATATTTTTCTGTACGGATCAATATCCTAGAGAAATTCTCTTTTCTTTTAGAAATTTTATTACTTCTTGTTAGGAACACTCTACGTTCTTTGTTGCAGAGAGATATCTTTTTTTCTATACTTATGCTTTTGTAAACAGCAGCATCATAACCCAGCATTCGCAACCATTTTGCCAGCTTGCCTAAATTTTCATCTAATAGAAACTTCTTTCTGTTTTCTGCCATAAAACTTAAAATCTACCTACTTCAAAGAATGTTTTTACTTCCTGTATATCTGTTTGTTTTGCCTCTTCTAATGTTCCATTAAATAGCAATCTCCCGTTATCGATAAAAATAATTCTGTCTGCAATACGGTGAATACTGGCAAGTTCATGTGTTACAATTACGATCGTCATATTAAGAAGATTTTTTAATTTCAGTATAAGCTCATCAAGAGATGCACTTGTTAGTGGATCAAGACCTGCAGAAGGCTCATCACAGATCAAGATATCAGGATCGAGTGCAATTGCTCTGGCAAGAGCAGCTCTTTTTTTCATTCCACCCGAAAGTTCTGCCGGAACCATATATGTTGCATAACTGAGATTAACCAGATCCAATTTTACTTTTATCATTTTTTCTATCACATTTTTAGAAAGCCTTGTATGTTGTTCTAAGGGAATAGCTATATTATCAAAAATACTAAGAGAGTTAAGAAGTGCACCATTTTGAAACAACATTCCAATTCTACTGAGAATATCATCAAATTCCTGTTCATCCATATTAGTTACTTCTTTATTAAAGATCTTCACCGATCCTGCAAATGGCTGATAGAGTTTAAGTATATTCTTAATAAGAGTGGTTTTGCCACAACCACTGCCGCCCAGAATTACAGTTACTTCCTGAGGATAGATATCTAGAGAGATATCTTCCAATATGGTCTCTTCACCATATTTTGCAACTAAATTATTAACCGATATTATTGGTTTTTTCATATATTAAAATAGAAGATCAAACTATTGATCGCATCCAGTATAATTATCCAGAAGATCGAAGCAACAACCGCTTGTGTTGTAACTTTGCCAACACCTTCTGCGCCACCTTTCACATTAAATCCGTAGTAACTTCCAATTATTACAATAACCCACGCAAAAAAGTAACTCTTTCCCAATCCGATAATCGCATCTCTTATAGTAACGACTTCGATCACTCGATTGATAAAAACAGTTGCACTCAGATCAAGATATGTTACAGCTACGATCAATCCGCCAAATATTCCGATCAAGGTTGAAGCTGTAACTAAAAGCGGGATACAGATCGTGATGGCATGGAATTTGGGAACGACCACATATCTTATTGGATTTATCGCCATCATTTTTAATGCATCGATTTCTTCTGTAACCTGCATTGTAGCTATCTCTGAAGCAATTGATGAACCACTTCTACCTGCCAGGATTATTGCTGTGAGAATAGGACCCATTTCCGTGACCATCGATATTCCCATGAGATCTGCAACAAATATATTTGCACCAAATTGTCGCAATTGTGCAGCGGATTGCAAAGCTAGGATCAAACCAAGGATCATTGAAAGCAAGGCGATTATTCCAAGCGCATCCACTCCGATGAATAGAGCTTGTTGAATTACTGATCCTTTGCGTTGTCCCTTTTTATTAAAAATACCAACAAATGACCAATAGGAAATATCCGCGATCAAGTATATTCCATCTTTTATTGATCTGAGAAAATCCACAGATCCCGATCCAAGTTGCGTGAAGAAATCTAATTTATTCTCTGTTTTAACATGTTTTAATTTTGTTGATGTAAAAGTATTATAGGCTATTCTTACCATTTCATTCATAGAAAGTGACTCATCAGGATTAAGCTCTAATTGTGACAGTATTTCATCTATAAAAGCTATGCCTGCACTATCGATCTTTGTAACCTGCTGCAGATCAAGTGTGAAAATAGTTTGATTACTATATTTTGGAAATTCATCATACAAAGCAGGTACGGTGTGCTTTGTAAGCTCTCCATCAAAGAATAATGATTGTGCTCTATATTCCATACTATCTCAAGAAATATGTTACTCTTAAGAACAGACTGTGCTCTTTAACCAGATAGTCAATTCCAGAATCTTTACTTAATTTTTCTAAATTAAATTTGTAGTCGAGTGAGATATGTTTGAACAAATTCAGATTAAAGGAATTTTCCCATTCAAATGTATATTCATCGTTTTCATCAAATGGGAAATAGAAATCTGCATCTGTAGAATAAGTTAGGTTAAAAGGTAGTTGAAAATCACCGACAAGAGACAACTCTGTCCCAGTAGTATTTGTGGAGACTAATTCGAAGTATTTTCTATGTTCAACATCAGCAGTATCAATAAATGTTTCTGAATCATCATAAACGAAAACATCTTCAACGAAAGATTGTCTAATTCCAAAACCTGCTCTAAAACTCAAATTCGCTCTGGAAAGATTCAATATCCTATAATTAATACCAATTCCTTCTTTTAATTCTATTGGGTAAAATGATGGTTTTGTCTTTATCTCATCAGATAGTACACTATCTCCCAAGGCAACTCCATTTTCATCAAATTTTTGGTAATAGAATTCCTTAGAGCTATATTGTGTTTCATCGAAGAAATGTGAATTAACATCAAATCTTCCATAAAATCCAAGATCTTTTACAAAATAGTATATTCCTGTATTTTTAAGATCGAATTCATCTGAAGCAAGCCTGAAATCTGTATCTGTTGTTTTTGAGATCCCAATTGAGATCCCAAGATCAATTACACTTTTCATATTATAAAAAAGTGGGTCTTTGTCATAAATTAGATAATTCTCCAATTGTGAGTTCATAGTTATGGTAGTTTGGGGATCATCTTCATTTAGTTCATTATCACTGTTCAAATTCCCATTGATATGAATTGCGCTTGATAGTTTAAGTGACTCCATTGATGCTGCTAAAAAGCTTTCCTCTAGAATCCCAGCTCCTGCCATATTTGTTGGATTCCCCTCTTCATCAGTCTCCATTACAATTGTCATTTTCTGAACACTGCCTTCTTCTATAAGAACTGTTGTGAAATCGGTGTAAGTGTTAAACGGTTCATTATTTATGGTTATCTTATAATGTCCCGGTTTTAAAACCCAGACCTTTTCCTGCTCACCAAGTTCTACTTCTGCTGGAAATTCACTACCAAAACTCTCACCGTCTTCTAAACCAAATAACTCGTAAATCACTTTGGCAAAGTTTCTATTTTTATCAATAATTTGAACTATCAAACAGCCCCAATTGGGTTCTACTATTGTTTTATAGCGCGGGTGTACTTTAATGTTCTTCTTCGTCATTTTCTGATCTGTATTTCCAGATCCATATTCGATAGAATAGGTACCCTCCATCAATGGTAGGGCTTCCCCAATTTTGACGGATCTTTCGTAACCATATTTGTCATAGACTTTATAATATGGTTCATTCTCTGTTCTTGTGATTGCTGGAACTAGTAGAAGTCCTTTCCCGCTGTTATCTTCTTCAGAATCAAGTATTTCAACCAGTGCTGGATCGATCTCTAAAGGGATATTTTCTTGTGCGATAAGTGCTTGTGGACCATAAGTATTATAAATGTTGA
The DNA here is from genome assembly GCA_023137125.1 of Candidatus Cloacimonadota bacterium. GTDB lineage: Bacteria > Cloacimonadota > Cloacimonadia > Cloacimonadales > TCS61 > Tenebribacter. The sequence goes on from JAGLPW010000098.1 coordinate 28,954, forward strand.
TCTTTGCTGCGAATTTGTCGATCTCATCTAAAATGATATCGTTTATTGTTTGGGCAAAAGTATCAAAATCCTGTTTTAATAATACTCTTTCAACATTTGCCAAATGAATTATTAATGGTTTTTCCGTATCTTTTTTCCGATATGTAAAATCAATATTTAGTCTTGCTTGATAGAACGTTTCCGAAATATACATTTCAATATTATTTATACTTGTATCAATAACATAATCTGGAGTGGAAGTAAATAACTCTCTTTGAGTATTTTTGAACATATTATAGCTATCAAATCGTTTTTTTATCAAATTAGGAATTATTTTTGAAAGTTTTACACCCCAAAGATTATTGTCGGAATAGGTAATGCGCGGTCCAAAATGACGAACTACGATCTGTTTTCTATTATATGTTCTTGGAACTTTTGTATCTTCGATGTAAACAGATTGGTCGAATGGTTCATCCAACCTGAGTTCATCTTTTTCGCTATGAGAATAATATTCAAGTATGAAGTAGTTTCTGGGAACAATGTTTCTTGCCAAGCACCCAAATAAAAATATGATCGATAGACTTAGAACAATTATTTTTTTCATGTCGTATTCTCCCCTAATTCTTTGACCTTATTAGCAGTGATGGATCTTCACTGATCTGCCTGGAAAAATCGTTTAAATAGTCGATCGTTTCTTTCAGACTTTCAATCGTATCGAGCAGATCCTGCCTGCTTTCAAGATGAGTTGCATCGATGTGAGAAATTGCATTATTTGCATCAATTGTAAGTTTATGAATATCTGCCATGAGTTGTTTCAGATCAGAATCTGCAAGCTCTGATGTTATCTTCTGAGTACTTGTAACAATCTTCTCAACTTGACCCGATCCCATGATCGCATCTAATCTTTCTAAAAGAGATTTTGTATTCTCAGCTATCTGCTCAAAATCTTCTGTGATCGCTTCTAAACTTGAGACGGTATTAGAGATTGAGCTTTGATTTGCATCGATGATAGTATCTACGTTCGCAATAATATTATTAAATCGTTTTGTGTTTTCTTCATTTGTAATGGTATTTAAATTATTAAGAAGTATTTCAAATTTATTGGCAAGTATCTCAGCCTTCCCTGAAATACTTTCAAGAGTAGATAATCCTGCCAAAATGAAAGAACCTGATTCTAACATCTCTGCTTCCTGTGTTCCACCAGTTATTTCAACTTGAACCAAACCGGTAATTCCTATAGGGATCAATGAAGCTTTCATATCTCCCTTAATTGGTGTTCCCGATTTTACACTTGTAGTTACAATGATGTCAGTAATATTCTCCGGGTCAATTGAGATATCATCAACTCTTCCAATTCCAATACCTCGATATTTCACCGGTCCTCCGATCTGAAGCCCTGTTACCGATGAATCTTTATATCGAATATAATAAATATCACGTTTTTCCATGATCTTTGTACCAGCAACCATGATGAGAAACATGACCATTAAAACGGATATTACGGTAATAAAAATGCCTAATCTGAATTTTTGCGCTTTAGTTACCATCGATTTCTCCTTATTTATATACTTCTTAAGTAATAGAATATCTTGATGTCAAGTAAAATGCTTGTGTCAATTGTTGAACTAGTTTTAAAAAATGATTTCTATCCAGATACTAAGACGGAACATTGACGAGGTTGTACCTCGCTTCTTATCTTTACTCCATTCATATTCACTGGTAAGTCCGGCGGTAATACTTTTACTAAATTTATAAGATGCACCTGGTGTAACACTGTATGATTCCCTATTAATTTCAGTAATTTTTTCTTCTTGGCCTTTTCTTGTTGTTTTCTCTTTTCCCATACTAAAAGCTACATCTGTTGTAAATTCATTCTTCATATTTGTTCGTTTAAAGAATAAAATTCTTACACCTTTGGGGTTTGAGAATGACCAAGATAAATTACCATTCATAGATTGAGTAACAGTATGCCTAATATCATCATAACTAACACGATGGCTAATGTTTTCTAGATCAGAATAATTTAGAGAAAAACTGCTTGTAATATTATGAACCCAATTCCCATGCCAAGAAATTAATGGTGTTAGATTAACTCGTTTCGATTCTGTGTCAGCTGCAATAAAATCGATATCGCCATCCAGAGTTTCCGAATAGACATAGCTGCTTGTAAGACGAGAACTTGTAAGTATTTTATCTGCTCTTATAAGTTTTTCAAATTCTGTTAGTGTTACAGAAACGTTTGGGAACGTTGTGGATCTTTTTTCAGTACTATTATTACTAATAGTTTTTATAATTTCTTTTGAGTAACCAAAATTTGCTGATAGATTCCTTATGATCGGGAAGCTGGCTGATGTTGAATAATTGTCGGAAACTACTTTTATAATTATTTCCTTATTTTCTCCCTCTTCACTAAGGATATGTGGTAGGCCCAACTGATATAAAAAATTGGGACGTTCGAATCTGTCTTCATATGTTGTACGGTAAGCATTATCATATGAAACACGGATATTGCTTAATCCGCTTATATAGCTTACTATTGAAGCGAAAGGATTACTTTTGCGCTCCGGCATTGTCATTTGTTCTGCTTCCTGCACTGGTTCCTGCTGTCCATTTTCTTCACCTTTTTCTAGATCTTCCGGTGAACCGTCTTTTAAATCTTCATCTCCATTTGAGTCACCTATTTCTCCATTCTCGAATTTTTCAAATTCATCCTTTGGATCATCACCACCAAATGGTGTGCTAATCTCTCTTTGTTCAAAAAGTTCTTTCTCTTCTTCTATATGCTCTTGTGCTTGTTCCTGTTCAGGTTCGGATATTTCTTCTCCATCAACAGTTTCAGAGAACTTTTTATCAAGCCAACTGGCTAGATCTCGTAACATGTCCTGATTTTTCAAAGTAAAATCACCACCAATTCTCCTGTTAATACCACCTCTATAGTAAAGTGTGTCCTGCGTACCGGATTTCACATGATCATCATCATAGACAACTGAAGCATCTGCATTGAAACTGAATATGTTATCAAGGTACTTTGGATCGAAACCGATAGCAATAGTTTGAGTTCTCTCCTTCTCCTCACCAATATTATATCCTTTCCAGTAATTTTTTAGCATAAGATCACGTTTGGTGATCAGATCGTATGAAGTTGTAATATCACTAAAAATATCGTAATCTATACCAGAAGTTGTTTCAAATACACGAGTTTTAAATAAATTTGTATTTGTAACCCAATGTGGAATCGAATCTGTGTAAGTATCCCAACGCCAGGCAAGCGGATCAGTATTCCGTAAAGTTAATGAATTAGATATAGAGTGTGGGAAAAAATGAAACTTATAATTTGAAAATAATCCAATATCGATCTTCTCTTTGGGAATTGTGAAGTTATAATCATGTTTAAGTGTATATGATAATGTAGTATCAGCACGAGCAGCATTTGTAACAAACGTTTTCTGAATATTACCACTAAGAGTTGTGTTCTTTATTGTATATGCTAATATTTTGCTTTTGGGTGTTTTCGTTTGGGTTATTGACAGATCTGCACGATAGGACAGATTATTGTTTGTCTCGCGCTCTTTATCTTCATCCAAAAGATCTTCACGTAAAATATCGGAACCAGCTTTAAATCTTGGTATTCCAATAGAATGTGCCCTAGTTAAATTAAGTGGAATATTAAAGCCCCATTCTGCCGGCATAAATTTATTTAAATTTATTCTATTCGAGATATCGAGATTTGTTTGCTGAATAAAAGACATATCTGTTGTTCTTCTAGCTGAAGATTGAAAATTCTCTGATCTATATTCCAGACCAATACTGAATGTGGAGAAATCTGCAAAATTGGTTGAAAAATTAACATCAGTGGCAAATCCAAAATCTTCATATGGGTCTGCCACCCTGATATCATCAAAATAAATTCTCCCAGAGAATTGATTTGATGCTTCTAAACCTAAAGACATTTCTCTAATATCAGACAAACTAGGATTTCCAACTTTTGAAAGTTTGATATCTCCGATATAATAAAATACATCTTTTCTGCTATCCAGATTTTTTAATTGTGTGAATTTAGAGAACTCAATCTCAATTTCATTCCAACCATCTTCATTCATAACTGAACTATATTCTTGTAGGTCCAATGGTTGTTTGATCTCATAATAATTCACAGAATCGGCACCAAGACGAATTATCAGAGAATCTTGTTCCAGCGGAGAATAACCTTCTATAGGTTTCTCGGCATATACCCAATATCGAATTTTATTATAAGCAAGGAGATTATATGAATCTAAAAAATATTGAGTTACCAAACCATGTTTATCTATGTCCATATTATTATAGTCAATGGTTAATGATTGCTCAAGCGTTGCTTCACCTTTCTCTTCGATAACGGTATGTGGGGCAGGTGTATAATGCTGACCCGATTGGTTATCAGCAATACCAACTTGCATAATTTCGGTATCATCTGTAGCAACAGTACCATCTTTGTTCTTGATAAATCCTTCTTCCCATTTATTACCAACTATATCTAAATTTACAATTCTAACTCTAGTACTATCTTCAACTTCAAACCAGATACGTGAAAAACTAATCTTTTTGATATTGGGAACTTCATTTGCATTATCCGTTATAACTCTGTAATTATCGGGATTATGAAGAGGAATTCGGAATAGTCTCCAGCCGTTAAATTCACCTTCCATAAACTCTTCGCCTTCATTCAGACTTACTGTATATTCAAAGTAAATATTATCTTCATCCAGAACACCATTATCGTTCAAATCCTCAGAATCGAGTTTTGTATTTCCTTCTGTTCCGTTGATATAAGGATACTCTTCAGCACCATTTATCACTACCTCTACATTATCAAAATCATCATAAGGGTCATCACCATTCGGGTTACCATCATTATCTTCACCATTAACACCAGGTATCCTGTCCAATCCTACATCTTCTCCGCCATCATAAATTCCATCAGCTTCTACCAGTCCATCTTCTTTATCGGGTTCATCATTTTCTCCAGGACGATAAAAATCCTCACTCATTATTCCCAGATCAATATGCATTATTACCGGACGGGTTTCTTGATTGTAGTTAAGTGTATCTACTTTTGCCAGGATCTCGATATATTTCTTTTTAGAAAAATCTATATCATTACCAATATATTTCATTATGCCTGCCCAATATTTCATGTTTGTTCCGGGCATTCCGATATCGGGAGGTTTTATTTTACATGCTAATATAGAGACTTTTTCTCTTTCCTCTTTCTCGGTTAAAGAATTGGGATCATAAACATCCCTTGCATACACATCGTTGGGCATATAGTAATTAATATGAGCTTTACCAAAATCGATAAGATTACCCATTGGCTCAACTGCCGGTCTGCTGGCAAATGACCAGGTACTTCTGGTAATTCCAAGTGGATACATCTCCATAGTGCTTTCCATATCATCAAGATATGCTTCTTTTTTATCATGCTGTTTATCACTTCCGTATATGCGGGGAAGGCTCATAGCTACTTCCCCTGATAGAGTCACAGATGATCTGGTATCAGTTGCTATAAGTGGAAGCCAATCAATGAATTTAGTCATAAATGGTAATTCATAGTCAATTTCTCCATCGATATCAGCCAGGATAATACTTCTGTTCTCATTACCTATTTTAGGCCTGTCTTCCCTCACTTTCTCCGATTGATAAACAAAGGTTCCGCCAAGCTTAATATTATCATTAAACTCCATATCAGCACGCATTCCAAGAATGGTTTTATTATCCATTGCAAAAAGCGGTTTGAACTGATAATTAATTTTAATCTCTATCTCAGGATCTTTCGCTTCACTTGTAAGAAATGTAATCATTCCAAAATCGTAGTCTACAATGAAGTCAATATTCTCTACCAGCTTCCTTTCATCTGTTCCGATCTTGATTATAACACTTTTTGGTAGAATATTCATCCGCCCAAGTGAAATTTGATCTCTTCCTATCTTACCTTTAACAAAAATGAAATTATTAATTTCATTTGATGGGATATTTTCTTCTATATAGATGATCGAGTCATTTAATGAATAAAAGGGTCTTATAAATGGAAAATATATGTAGCCTGCATCGAGGTTTATGGCAGCATCTTCACCATTTATCTTAAAATCTTTGTTGCTATCCAGTCTTAGATATTCGTTTAGTGTTCTAATACTATCTGTAGTAACTTCCTCGGGGGCATTATAATCTGGTGTTGTACCTCCAGGAGGCAAAGTGTAAACATTCATTTCAAAGCCATCACTTTTGATATTCTGCATTCCTAAATTGTAAATATTTCTTACTTGCAAGTTCCAGTAATTTTCATCATTTGCTTCCTGGTTTCTTATACGCAGCATCTTAGTCTCTACAGGTGAACCAGCATCGTTCCCAACAACTATTCCGTCGTTACGAGTATATGTAATACCTATAGAATAAATTTTGTTTATACCTTGTGGCAATGTCATAATTATAATACCGGCTTCATCGTTAACAATATAATCTGTTCCCTCTAGTAGAATATCAAAATGATATATGTCTTCTGGATCGTTATAATTCACACCATCAATAGTCATTGTATTATTACTTGCAGATCCGTCATCAAGATAAACTGTAAGTTCTTTGGTCATATCGGGAAGCATATTATAGCCATTTTGAGTAAGTTCCCATTTACTAGTAATTGGATCAAGTTTAATTGCGTTATCTTTCCAACCCATTGGATAATCTGTCCCTTCCTCACCATCTAAATCACTGTAAAGTGAGTACAAAGCAGAGGGTTGTTCAATAAAGTAGTGAGTTCTAGGAACAAAAGCATTACTTCTAAACACAGTTGAATCCGCTTGAGAATCACCTGTCCAAGTTTGTGTATTCTTTTTTGCTTCATCTTTACCCATGATCGTAGTTACTCTTAAATTACCAGCCTCGAGTTGTGTTTTGATACCAAAAAGACCTTCGGATGATGCGCTGTAGCTAATAAATTTTGAACCGGATAATGAGAGAGAAATATTACCTCCATCAATCGTTGTTATAATTTCATCTTCATCACCTTCATAATTTATATTGATCTCACTTGGTGTTGGCATTACATTTTCATCGGAAGTAGATTGATGATTTACATTCACATGGATCTTCTCACCAATTGTTCCTCTAAGACGCAAGTTAAGATCTTGTCGCATTTCGGGAGTAAAACGGATATTATCATCTCTTTCATCTCCCGGTTCATCACGAACAGTTCTTCTACCTGCAAATGTCAATCGCTGACTACCATTAAGATTCAGTCTTCCGGCCTTATCACCCATGAATCTACGTACAGATTTAGGTAGGGCCATTTTGGGTAATTTGATAACGATTTCAGGGATCAATCCTTCACTTTGCTCACGATCCTCATCTCCCATAAGTTCCTTACATTTCTTGAGTAATTCTCTTTTGAAATAGCCATAGAATGCTTCTCTGTAAAAGCTCTCAAGTGATACATATATCGGGGGGTAAAGTTCTATATTATTTAATTCTGCAGTTAGTTTTACAAATTGTTCATCATAATCTATCTCTTTATCTGTTTGGATCTGATAAGTGCCCAATTTGTTGTGCGGATAGGCTGTGATAGAAAATCCTTTTTGGAATCTATAAACATCGATTTCGTTATATTTTAATTTAGCTATTCCCCTTATCCTGAATTCCGGTTGGAACCCTTGTGCAAAAGAGAATAAGTAAAACAACAACAATATCGAGACAATTAATAATTTTTTATTCATCTATTTATTTATTTGCAACAGATTAGATTCAATCCATCCAAAGTTAAGTTTTTATCAATAATATCAATTTCTTTTGAATCATTGCAGATCAACTCGGCAATTCCGCCTGTAGCAATAGTTTTTATAGTTCCAAGATTCTTATACTCTTTTTTTAGAGCTTTGATAAATCCATCCAGCATAAGTAAATTTCCTGTAATAATACCGGAAAGCAAGGCATCTGTTGTATTCATTCCCAATAAATGTTCCGGCTTTTGTAGTTGTACATTCGAGAGGAGAGCAGTTGAATCGAAGAGATTCTTGGCAGAAGTAATTACACCAGGTGCTATTATGGTTCCAAAAAAATGACCATCCTTTCCAACTAATTGAATTGTAGTTGCTGTTCCAAAATCACAAATGATACAATTAGTTTTGTATTTTGTTATTGCTGAGAATGCATTTACCACAAGATCTGAGCCAATGAAACCGGGATCTTCCATAGAAAATTTTAATCCAAGTTCAGAATATGCATTAATAATTTCAAAATCACATTTTAGGTATTTTTTTATTAGATGAGAAAATATCCGTGTAATTTCCGGCACAACAGATGAGATCGTGGATTTATTAATTTGAGATAGTATTAATTTGCGGTCATCTGCTAATTGCTTGATAATACTGAAGTATTCATCTTCCGTTTTTGCTTTATCCGTATTTAAACGCCATGTGTATAGGCATTCAGTATTGGAATAAAAACCCATTACAATATGTGTGTTTCCAATATCAATTACCATATTAATATTCTTCATAAAATTCCTTCCTCTAATTATTAATACATAAATTAGAATATGATAAAAATTGTAAAATAATAATTAATAATATTAATACTTCATAAATATTGAAACATTTGGAAAAATCTGTACAGTTCATATCTTGTCAACTAAAGAATAGCACTCATAATAAAAAAAGCCGACAATTAAGCCGGCTTTCTTTTTAATAAATTCTTAGATTATAATGTGATCGCTTCTGTAGGACAAGAATCAAGACATGCACCACAATCAACACATTTCTCTGCATCAACAACAGCTTTATCGTCTTTCATTTCAAGAGCTTCCGTAGGGCATGTATCGATACATGCACCACAACCAATACAAGTTTCGGCATTAATTATTACAGACATTTTATTCCTCCATCAATCAATTTGAAGCAAAAATTATTATTCTTTAATTTTGTTCAAGTTATTTTTATAATATTATTTTTTCTGTTTTTATTATTTTGTTAAATTAAAGAAATCACAACCATTTCCATATGATAACTCAGCAATTTTTTTTGGTGTTACTCCTCTAATTTCCGAGATTTTTTCTATTATATATTGTAAATTTAAGGGTGAATTTCTTTTCCCTCTTTGTGGATGAGGTGAAAGATATGGTGAATCTGTTTCGATAAAGAATTTATCTTCCGGCACTAATCTTATTATGTTTTCCATGTTTGAATTTTTGTAAGTAACCGTTCCGGTAAAGGAGATATACCAACCTTTTCCTATTAACTTCTGTGCAAAAACTTCATCACCAGAAAAACAATGAAAAACAACATTTTTTACATTATTTCTGCATAAAATGTCATAACAATCTTCGTGTGCATCTCTGTCGTGAACAATAATGGGCATATCTAATTCTAAAGCAATTTTTATCTGCTGTTCAAATACTTTTTTCTGCACATCTTTAGGAGATAGATTTCGATAATAATCTAATCCGATCTCTCCTATCGCAATTACTTTGGGATGTTTTGCTTTCTGGAGGATGAACTCAGCATTAAAATCTGTTGCATCATGCGGATGAAATCCTACTGATGCATAGATTCGATCATATTTTTCTGCCAAGTTTATACTTGCATTACAGGTTTTCTCATCAACTCCAATATTGAGTATATATTCAATACCGCTATTAAAGCATTTTTTTAGAAGTTGCTCTCTATCTTTATCAAAATGTTGGAAATCAAGATGTGCATGTGTTTCAAATATTTTCATATTACCTCTTATTATTTTCAGCCGGATGCAGGATCATCATTATAAGATCTATCTTATATTCTTTACTTACATGAAAAAAAATCTCTGCAATATCACATGAACCCGTCTGCGTTCTAGCTACTAAAAAGCCCTTAAACTCTATCGTTCCACTTATTTTTTTTATACTGTCAATTCCGAAATATACCGTTCTATCATTCCAATATTCATTAAGAAGAAGTAGAATGTCGGAATAAGAATCTGTTTCATAAAGTTCACGTTTATCAGAATAAACAACAAGTGTTGAAGATGCTTCATCGTGAATCAACAGGAAATTCATGAGTTTGGAACCAATAGCACGATGTTCATAAATAAGTTGTGGAAGATAATTTGCTATATGTGAAATTTCAGTTTCAGATAAACTAGACATATCAATATTATCAGATCCCAATTTTATTTTCTTTCCATCTAATTCCAGATCATTTAGTGGAAATATATTTATCATATCAACACCTTTCTCCAATTCAAAAGAAATATCTCCATCCAATTTATCTTCAAATTTATCAATTTCAAGATACCAGATATTCTTTTCATTTGAGATCGAATGGTTGGGAAATTCCAGTGCAAGAAATTCGTGAATATCTTTAATTTTATTATGTAGAAGTTCACGTCGCGGAGGTGTTTCAAAATAATTTCTTATATATTCAGCAAGTGTGAGGTCTTTAATTTGTGTTTTTATCTCTTCTTTTTCCGGTTCAATAATTGGAGGAAAATATTTTTCACTTTTAGTAAACTCACATTTTCTAATTTCCGAGATAATTTCTTTAATATTATAAACCTGAGGAAATGATATCATAAAATCACTCATTTTATCTGAAATAAATATAAATCCCAATGTATCTACATTTGTTATTAATTCCACAGGTTGTAATTTAAGTCTGGGAATTGGACGTTCTTCCCACATGAGATCCAGAGCATTCTCACCAATTTGTTCTTTGTATTCCAAAATAATTTTATTGTGATCTACAAGATCGGTTATGAACATCTTATCATTACAATTCAAACGATAGATAAAGCTTTCAATAAAATTAATATAAGAATTTATTTGTTGTTCATCATCTATATAAAACAAAAAGGGGACTATCTCTCTTTGAGAGCTGATCTTCCAATTCTCCCAGTCATACTCCACATTGATCTCTCGACCATTTTTATATAGAAAGCTCCTGACTATTTTTTCACTGGTAAAACCTGCTGGGAGATCACCATCAAGTTTTTCTGATTCAAGCCACGATCTATATAATTCATACTGATAAGAATTAATAAAGTCACTTGCTTTGGGTTCAAAACCATACAACTTTATAGTAATGAAAACAAATATCGTCATTATTAGAAGCTTATTAAATTTATTTGACATAACTATCCTGCTTCACTTTTGTGAACAAGTAAATTGAGTAAGTTAAAAGAGGTCAACCAAATCTATATTTAGGAGCGAATTATGATGATCGCTGAAAAAGATAAAAAGAGAATAATGGAATTTTATGAACTAAGTGGAGGAAACTTCAACCTGCGAAAATACCATAAACCAGTTCTGGTTTATGATATTGACGATGACAAGGTTAGGTATTCTCTTTGGGAAGAAGAAATCTTGGAAAGATATGGGTTGAAGAACGTGGATGGTTGGGATCACACAGAAAATGTAGCTTTCTGCCCGGACTGGATGCAGGGTGAAGAAGATGATGATGATCTTGAAGATATTGATCTGGATGATGACGATCTGTAATTAATAATTTTATAATTATACAAAAAAGCCGCTCTAAATTGGAGCGGTTTTTTTTATTCAATATATTCGTTAATCCTTCCTTAAAAGAACAACGTGGAAGATTCCAACCTAAGGCGGGTAAACGTCAGGATGACGAAAGAATATACTCTTTAATATTTTACTTATTTATATTAATTGGAAGAAAAGTTCAATTCCTATATCTATTGCTTTTTCGTCAGGAAGGAATTGAGGTGAATGTAGATCAGCATTATCGTCTTCATTCCCAACTCCCAGCCAGAAAAGAAGACCACTATATTTTTCAGTAAAAAATCCAAAATCTTCTCCTGTGAAAACCTTCTCGGCTTCTTTGAATATTATCCCCATTTCTTCCGCTTTTCTTTTAAGTTTTCTAAATAGTATTTCATCATTGATAACTTCCTTGTAATAAGCTTTGTAAATTATCTCTGTATCAACTCCATACTTTTTTGCAATTTTAGATTTCACATTTTCTATTAAAGCTTTTAGAATCTCATGATTTTCATTTGTGTATGCACGGAAAGTTCCTTCCAATCTACATTCCGCAGGAACAGCATTCATCACAACACCAGCATTCATTTTACCAAATGCACAAATCACTGGTTTCCCAATTGGGAATTCTTTTCTTATTTCATTCTCAAGTTCAAGGTAAAATTCTACTCCAGTAGTAAGTGCATTTATCCCTTTTTCAGCAAAAGCAACATGTGCACTTTTGCCATTGAACACAACCTCTATCTCCTGTGTATTGGCAAAAAATATTCCTGTTTTAGAAGCTGTTTCACCTGTTTTCATTTCACCATTCACATGCAGAGCATAAGTTTCTGAAATATCAAATTTATCCAAGATCTTTGTATTTAAAATGCGTGTTGCTCCGCCTTTTCCCTCTTCGGCAGGTTGAAACAAAAACAATAGATTCTCACGAACATTTTCAGTAATAACTTTCTCAATTAGCCCAATGAGTATTGTCATGTGCATATCGTGACCACAAGCATGCATTTTTCCTTTATGTTCCGAAGAAAAATCGCAATTTGTATCCTCGGTAATTGGAAGTCCATCCATATCTGCTCTGAAAAGTTTGTACTTCCCGTTCCCATGTGAATATTCAACTAATATCCCCGGGAAATTGAATGTGTGGATATTCAACCCATTGAGGTTCCCTAATAATTGCAAAATATACTTTTGTGTTTTTATTTCCTCAAATCCAAGTTCAGGAATTTTATGCAGCTCTTTTCTAATACTGATAAGATCAAACATCATATTATCCTTTTATTTAATTCTATTTTAGAATTGTGAGTTGTTGGAAATTCTGTCAATCAAATCATTTACTTGACATGCAAACGGGTGCAAAATTTTCATAGCTATCGTTAATAGTTGTGCCCCCGTAGCTCAGCTGGATAGAGCAGTTCCCTCCTAAGGAAAAGGTCACCTGTTCAAATCGGGTCGGGGGTACCAAGCCGTTCATAATCCTATTTGTAACAATATCAATACCTTACATGAACAAATAAATAAGATATAATTTGACATAAAAATAATTTATTAATATCTGTTGATATGTTGATTTAGGAATTTCTATGGTTTAAGGGTGATCTTGTGAAACTGAATATTGAAAGATTATTGGAGTGCCTTATGATATCTATTTTTTCCAACCATCTGAAGGTTACATTTCCTAATATCATATCAAACCAGCATTATAAAAAAGTTTCCAATTATGCATTTGAGAAAATTAGTATCATATTAAAATTATGAATAAAATACAAAAACTTTTCCCCAAAATTATCTATTTACTACTTTGCTTATTCTTTTTATTTTTTGGAATAAACGGTATTAGAAACCTGAAATTTCGTCCCGTTCTCCCTTTTACTTGGACAACCACCAATAGAGGAATTGCAATAAGTAACATTAATATAAAGAATGGATCTTTGGCTAACAGCATCAATATTGGTGATATCCTATTAACTTTAGATGGAAGATCGATAATGGATGTCCGGGAAATTGAATTTTTGGTGGATGCAAAAAAGACAGGAGAAAGTTTAGAACTAGAATTACAGAGAGAATCTGAAACTTATACTGTTACTCTCATCCTTTCTTCAAAATGGAACAGGAGATTCATCTTAACGAACCTTCTGCTGGGAATTTTATTTTGGTTAGTAGGAATATTCATTTATTTCATAAAACCTGCCGAAAAATCAGTTCGTGTTTTTTCACTTGGTTGTCTGGTGACTTCAGCAGCCATAATGATGGTTTGGTGGAGTTATCCATACAATAATAGCGCAATACAGGATTATTTGCCTTCCTTTTTATATTTCATCTTTTATCCCACAATCCCTGCTATCGTTCTCTATTTCTCCTGCATCTATCCGGAAGAAAAAGAACTGCTTCGTAGAAATAAACTTTTTCATTATCTTCTTTTCATTCCCTGTTTTGCCTTTGTTTTATTATTGGAAGGCAGTTATCTTGCAGCAATAAAACTGGAAACTTATTCCTCTATAAGAACTTTCCTCAATGCTCTGGTTGCATTCAGAATATATTTCATCTTTTATATGGCATTGAGTATGTTCTGTTTCTTTCGGTCCTACAAATATGCTGTTAACAGGGAAGTACGGAATAAAATCCTATGGATTTTATGGTCTATTAGTCTGGGAATAGCACCTTTTCTTTTGCTATGGACACTGCCACTTGCACTTATCCAGCGATCGTTGATCCCCGATGAAATCAATTATCTATTCCTTATGATAATCCCTCTAGCAATTTCCTTTTCCATCGTTAAGTATAGATTATTTGATATTGAGATCATTATTAATCGTAGTATTGTATATCTGTTGGTCACAGGGATTATAGTATCCATTTATCTTCTATTAACTGGTTTTGTTGGATATTTTCTGGGAACAATGAACCCGAACAGAACCTATATATCGTTCACCATTATCTGTACTCTAATCGCTGCTATTCTGTTCTCTCCCCTCAAACAACGTATTCAGAATCTGGTTGATAAAACTTTTTATCGCTTGAAATACAATTATCGCTTGGCAGTAAAAGATTTTGGTAGTGCTGTATTCTCTACCCTCGATAAGACCGGATTGCTAAATTTACTGATGGAAAAGATTAATGAAGTTTTCCCTGTTGAAGGGATTGCTCTTATTCTAAAGAACCCAGTTTCAGAGGATTACGAATTAAGCTGCAGTTATGGATTAAATAAAAATGAAAAAACAGGGCTCCGCTTTAAACAGAACAGCGATCTGATTGAATTTATCGCTGAGCATAAATCTCCTATGATCAGAAAAGGTCGAGAAAGTTTTGCTCCAAGTATTGAGTTACCCGATGTTCCTATTCTGAACAAGCTCGGAATCGAAATGCTGATTCCAATCACTTTTCAACATCAACTTTCAGGATTCCTAATTATAAGAAAAAAATTGTCAAAGGTCAAATTCTCGGAAGAAGATATCAGCTTGTTATCAACTATGCTGGAAGAAAGTTATATTGCCTTGGAACGTCTTAGAATGCAGGAATCCATGATCCTGGAGAGAATTGAAAAAGAGAAATTGGAAGAACTCAACGAGCTGAAATCTGAATTCATCTCTCATGTTTCCCATGAACTTCGAACACCCATCACAGCTATCTTCTGGTCAATAGAAAATATGCTTGACGGTGTTATTGAAAAACCGGAACCGAAAGTTATCGAATACCTTGAAGGGATCAGGGATAATAGCAAACACCTGGGTAGAATGATCGAGAACCTGCTGGATATAGCTAAGATCGAAAGTGGAAAAATTGATGTATATCCGGAAAGATTAATTTTGTTTCAGGAATTAAACAAATGCTGCAACATTATGCAACCATTTTTCGAAGAGAAAGAAATTAAAATTGAACTATCCTGTCCAACTAAGCTAGAAATGGAAACAGATCCTGATTTTTTCAGTACTATTATGACTAACCTTTTAAGCAACGCCATCAAACATTCTCCTCAAGGTAGTGTAATAGAGATTAAAGCAATAAAGATTAAAAAACAGATTGTGATATCAGTTAATGATAATGGTTCTGGTATCGAAAAATCTAAGCAAAAGAAAATATTCGAGCGTTTTGAAAGAGTGAAAACAGAAAATATAAAAAATGAAAAAGGACTTGGTTTGGGTTTGTACATTGTAAAGAAACTTGTAGATTTGCAGAATGGAGAGATCAAGGTAAAAAGTGAGATCAAAAAGGGAAGTACATTCACAGTTACTTTTCTTGCAAAATAGGAGAAAAGGAAAATGAGAAATGAAAAAATATTGATCATTGATGATGATCCTCAGATCCGCATGTTACTTAACGACCGATTAGAAATGAATAAATATATAGTAACTCAGGCAGAAAATGGGATACAAGGTCTCGATCTAATCCAAAGAGAAAACCCTGATCTTGTTCTACTGGATTTGATGATGCCTGAAATGGATGGGATGGAAGTTTTGAATCGGATTAACTGTGAGCATCCCGATCTAACTGTTATCATCTTAACTGCTTTTGGTACAATTGAGAAAGCCATTGAAGCCATGAAATTGGGTGCTTATGATTTCTTACCAAAACCTTGTAAACCGGATCATATTCTACTGGTAGTAAAAAAAGCACTGGAACGAAAAGGATTTAAGGAAGAAATTCAATTCCTCAAAGACGAGATCGAAAGCCAGTATGATATGTTTATCGGTGAAAGTAAAGAAATGAAAAGAGTAATGGAAATGGCTCATCGAGTTGCTGCCGGTAAAACTACAGTGCTGGTTGGTGGTGAAAGTGGAACCGGAAAACAACTTCTATCTCGGGCTATTCACGATATGAGCGATCGCAGTGACAAACCATTTGTTCAAGTAAATTGCACTACACTTTCTGAACATTTACTCGAATCAGATCTTTTCGGACATGAGAGAGGAGCCTTTACTGGAGCACACCAGATGAAAAAAGGTCGAGTGGAGATGGCTCACAGAGGGACTCTGTTTTTAGATGAGATCGGTGATTTAACTCCTTCAATTCAAGCTAAGCTACTCCATTTTTTAGAACAAAATGAGTTTGAACGAGTTGGCGGTATGAGCCCAATGAAGGTTGATGTCCGGGTAATTGCTGCAACTAATAAAAATCTAAAGGATGAAGTTAAAGAGGGTAAATTCAGGGAAGATCTCTACTTTCGTCTGAATGTTGTAAATCTTACATTGCCACCACTAAGAAAAAGAGCTGAAGATATAAAACTTTTAGCACAATATTTTTTAGCAAATTTCAATCGGATTTTACAAAAAAAAGTAAAGAAAATAAATTCTGAAGCTTTGAATATTATGAAAAAATATCATTGGCCTGGAAATATCAGAGAACTAGAAAATGTTATTGAAAGAGCGATCGTACTGACACCAGAAGATGTGATCACTCCGGATTTACTGCCTATGCAAATGACCAGTGAATCAGAAAAAACACTAAAGGTAGGTCTTCATATGGATGAAGCAATTCTTAAATTCAAACATCAGTTTATTACCCGTACTCTGAAATTTACAAATTACAATCAAACTGAAGCTGCAATACTGCTGGATATTCAAAGAACATACCTGAATAGATTGATCAAAGAACTTAATATAAAAATCAAATAGTCACTTCTTCGCTTCAGATCCAAAATCGGTGTATGATATTTCAGACACAAGTGTCTAATACACCATAACTTTTTCTTTCATTCACTCATACACAATAGAACTTAAAATCAATATAGAACACATCGTAAACTCTTGTTTTTAAAGAAGATATTGTATAGTGAATTATACACGAACTCTATGTGAATGACACTGGCACAGTTTATGCAGTAAAGAAGGTTAACAAGGAGGTAGTTATGAGAACCAAATCTTTTTTAGCCATTTTATTAACAGTTGCCTTTCTAATGACATTCAATTGTCAGATTATTTCAGCCCAAACCGAGAATCCAAACACGCCAATTCGTTTTTCTGAGCGAAACATGGGAGGACCAAGGTTAGGAATAACCTATATTCCAGGTGATGGTGAACTTGTGCAGAAATTGAAAGATAATGGCATTGGTAACACTATTAGTCAATTCGGCTGGCACTTTGAATACGCAGTCATTCCTGAAGGCGGTGGCCCATCTTTTGTAATTGAGTTAATTCCGTTGGTTGGAGGTGTTGAATATGGGAAGTTTGTTCCTAGCGCCACATTAGCCATGGGGGTGCGTATGCCAAACGGTATAGAATTTGGCATGGGACCCAATTTACTCTATGGTGGCGGAGATAATGTTAACTCGGCATTGGTACTGGCCATTGGGAAAAGTTTTAATTACGGTGGAGTAAGCATTCCGATTAACCTTGTTTTTGTCACGAATCCGGATGGCAATAGAGTCTCAGTTATTTTTGGATATGCTATTGCTAAATAATTATTGGCCCCAAATATCGGGGCCTTTTTTCAATTTTAAAGAAACAAGATTTTAGGAGGATAATAATGAAAACTCTAATTATGATTCTAATACTGGTATTTTTGAACGAATTATCTGCAGATAATGATCGATCCAATGAGCTGCAGTTAGGATTCTATCTCGGAGCAGCAATTTCTCCTGCAGTTAAGGATGCTCACGGTGATCATATAAATTTTTCTGGTGAATATGAGGACACAGAAATTGGTGATATTAACATAAATCAGAATACGGTTTCGGGTATTAATGCCCGTTATTACTTCAGTGATTATCTAGGCGTCGTGGTAGATGTGATGTTTGCAACAGCAAAGTTCCCGGAACAGGAAGTTAGTTTACTTGGCTTTGAAATAACACAACCCAAATCTGATCTGGAATATAATTTGTTGTCGCTTGGGCCTATTGGCCGATATAAAGGAGAAGGAATCTGGCAGAATCTAAATCCATATACTTCTTTTGAAGTATCAATACTTAATGGAACAGCCAGTGATGTAAACATGTATCCAGATTACGGTGAAGGCGGATCGTCATCTATAGACGGAACTGGATTCAGCTTTAGTATTGGATCACAATACAACCTGGACATATTTGTAATTTCAGTTGAATATCGATGTGAATACTTGGATTTGGAAATCGATCATTTTCGCAGCTTCGAAGAAGGAATAAGACTTACTAAGTATGGGTCGTATATATGTTTAATTGGTAGTATTCGCTTTTAAGAAAAATAAATTTTCAAAGGAGAGAGAAGATGAAGAAAGAAAACAGGGCACCAATTCATGAACAAAAGATTCTTGAAGATCCGCAGCAATATACCTGGTTTGCACAGATCAGCAATATTGTCAGGTTGAAGAGGAAATTACCTGAAGATTTCAGTGTTTGGCCACTGCAGGAGAAAAACAAATCTGAGTTATCTGAGCTATATTCTACTTCTTACTCACGTAAAATAGTTAAGAATTTGGTTGAAGCACAAAAAGAAATGGATCATGTTTTTCAAAATGAGTATGGTCTGTTAGATTTTTCCGCTTCATTTAATGTTATGCATAAAAACATGATTGTAGCTTCGATTATAACAGTCAAACAAGCTCCCTGGGATGATACACCATCAGGTCCATTCATCATCGAGCTAATGGTTAAACCCTACCACAGGAGACTTGGAATAGCAGAATATCTCCTTCGACATATTGCAGTTAATTTAGCAGATAGTGGAGCTAAAACAATTGCATTGAGAGTGATGTCAGATAATATTAAAGCTCTCAAACTTTATCGTAAATGTGGTTTTGTAAGTTGGGATGACGCTTTGGAAGTAGTTTGACAAAATGAGGAGAGAAAAATGAAAGAAAAAATATATCCTGATAAACAGAAATTGTATAAACTCCCCTGGTCAACCAACGAAAGTCCTATCGGCTGGTTGGAAGTAACCGACATCTGCAATATCCATTGTGAAGGTTGTTACCGTTTAAACAGAGATGGTCATAAACCATTTGAACAACTCAAAGAAGAAATACTCCTACTTAAAAAATGGCGTAACTGTGATTCAATTACACTTGCAGGAGGAGAATCGCTTCTACATCCCAATATTCTGGATCTGGTAAAATTCATTAATAATAAAGGCATGAAAAGTGTTATCATCACAAATGGTGTTGCTTTAAATATGGAAATCCTGCAGAAGCTGAAAAAAGCAGGGTTATCAGGTGTCAACTTTCATATAGATTCCACCCAGAACAGACCTGAATTCAAAGGAATCAAGGATGTTGGTGAAGCAGATGTGAATACTGTTCGAGTTAAATATGCTAGAATGGTGAAAAAGGTTAAGGGACTTACCACTGGTTTTGGCATTACTGTCGATACAAATAATCTAACAGACATACCAAAATTTGTGCAATGGGGTATTGAAAATATCCATGTGGTCAACAGTTTATCTTTTAAAACTTTTCGGGGATTGCTGGTAGAGCAAGGGTTCGAATATTTTGCTGGAAGTAAGAAAATTGAACTGAAAAAAGATAGTCTTGGTTATACGATTGGTCCGGAGAAGAAAGATAGGATTACAATAACTTCCAGTGATGTATATTCCACGATCAAACAGAATTTTCCTGAGTATGAAGCAAATTCATATTTAAGTGGAACTAGAGATTATAAGTCGCTGAAATGGATATTGGGAAATGTAATTCTGAACACAAAACATAAACTATTTGGTGCTCTGGGAAAACGATCAATGGAGATCATCCAGACAGGTTATCATTTTTTATTCGGAACCTATCCTATTCACACCAAACGTAGATTTGGTAGATCATTATTTTGGCTGGCTCTTTTTGATAAAACGGTTAGGAAAGCTTTTTGTAACTGGCTGAAGTATATTCTCGTTTTTCCAATAAGAGTTTTTTATCCGATAAAAACACTGAACATCGGAATTGTTCAGCCTCCAGATCTATTACCGGATGGAAGTTGTGATATGTGTGAAGGCTGTCCTGATCTTTGTGTGTTCGAAGGTAAATTAGTGAATTCCTGTCGGTTAGACGAATACATCAAATACGGTTGTGTACTTCATGTTCACTCAGACACTAATTCTTAACAATCATAATGGAGGTTATGATGAAAACAGTAATATTAATTCTATTTTTGTTAATTATAATAACAAATTCGGCATTTAACGCGGAAGCAGACACAACCAAGAAAGCCTGGCTGGAAGTCGGTTTCGGCATAGGTAAGGTTAATGAAGTGACGAGTGAATGGAGTACCAAATTTGCTTTACTAGACAAAGAAAAGATCTACTCTATTCATTATATTGATTTCGATACCAATTTTGGACTTATCGGTCCTGTTATGAGGAAAGAGAGAAGTAGGCTTAGGTATTATAATGTTTCAGTTTTAGGAGTACAATACGGGATATGTACAGGGAGTAAAAAACTGCAGAATGAGTTTATCAGCAGGTTTGTCATACATAACGTTATTTACTGATCGGGATGATGATTCTATTAAGAAAGTAAAAACTGTTGGCGTACCCTTATCTGCTGACCTGGACTTACTAATATTCAAATACTTTGGGTTTAAATCTTCTCTAAATATGATTTTAAACTCAGAACGACCACTTCTCTTTATAAACCTTGGTGTAATGTTGGGCAGACTTAGTTAGGTTAAAATGAGTTTAGAGAGAGTCTTTTTAAATATACATCTAATGAATTACTTTACAGTTTCTTATACTTTTGATATTCATAACTACAGTTTTAATTTTATGTAGTAAAACTAGGAGAATATGTATGATCTTTGAACGATTATGGAAAATAATCTTTTTTGTATTGTTAACTATTTTCTCCAGTTTCAGTTCGATTGCTTATGCTGATGCCAATAATCTGAATAAAAAGACTGTGAACCTTTTTCCCATTCTGATGTATGATTCGGATATTGGTTTTGGATTGGGAGGGAAAGGTGTAATAAAAAATCAATTCCAAAGAAATGAATCATTTGATCTGATCTTGTTTGGCAGTACAAAAGGTGAACAGTGGTTTGTGTTCAATTTTTCATTTCCCGATGCTGAATTACGACAGGGCACATTATATTCCTTTTCGTTGGATCTGAAATGTGAATATGACAAGATATTGAAAAGCAATTTCTTTGGTTATGGAAATAATTCCAAAGACAATAATGAACAATTTCCTAAAGAATTTTTGAAGCTGGAATTAAAATTAGGCCATGCATTCACAAAACAAATCATTGGGGAGACAGGAATATTTTTCAATCATACAAGTGTTTATAATTTTGAAAATAACGGTCTGATGTCTGGCAGCATAACAGGTGCAGGTGAAAACATTACATCATATCTCACATTTCGTTTACGATGGGATACGCGCAATAGCCAAATACATCCTGTTAGTGGGTGCAAAATTAGTCTGAATTCAGATTTTACGAGGAAGTTGCTTAGCAGTGATTTTAAATTTAATAGATATCAACTCGAAGCAAATATATACAAAAAATTATTCACATCAGATCATATCATTGCTGTACGATTTCTGGCACAACATATCGATGGTTCTGCACCATACTATGAACAAAGTATCATTGGAGGGACCTGGTCTGCCCGGGGATATAAAGTAGACCGTTTTATAGAGAAAAATATGACCCTGACTTCGCTGGAATATCGCTATCAATTTTATGAGTGGATCGGTGCTGTTTTTTTTATTGATTCAGGACGAGTCTACAGATCTCTGAGAAAACTCTCTCTGCAGGAGTGGCATAGCAGCTTAGGAACAGGATTAAGGTTCTATCCTGGGACATTTGTTGTTAGATTTGATATTGGAGTGAGCAAAGAAGGAACCAGATTCTTCTTCAATTTCGGGCATGTATTTTAAATTGAATAGCTTCTCTTTATATTAACTACAAGAATTTCCAAAATATAGATAATATTATTTTATTCAATTTGATTTAAAGACATTTCGCTCTTCTATTTGATTTAACGAATCTTATTATTATCCATTTCTAAAGCCTTCATAATATGGTATATTTGCTGGATTTCTTTTATCAACTGAGTTCGAACTGAGGAGGTTTGGGGGTACCATTAAGATAAATGCAAACGGTTATATTATGATAATGAAATATTTCTTCTTTTAACTTTGCCGATTTCAACTAATATAACAGAGATATTATCATTTGATCCTCTTTGTATTGCGTATCTATTGAGTGATTCGACAGAAGCTTTTAAATCATTTATCCCGATAACATAATTATACAATTGAGTTGGATCTGTTTCTCGTTTATCAATTATTAATCCGTCAGAGCATAATAAAAATCCTATACTTTCTTTTAAAGAATAGCTTGCTTTTTCCAAAGGGAAGATGTCAGGTTTGTAGATACCAAATCCTAGACATTTGGTTACTAAATGTCCAATATATTTTATTGTTGCATCTTCAGGATAATATCCACGTTTTCTTCTGTAATCTTCTATGGCAGAATGATCTTGAGTGATTTGAAACATTGATTGAGAATTGTAATAATATGCTCTGCTATCTCCAATATTACCTATAATATACTCGTTCCCCGCAATGAGAATGCAAGTTAAAGTAGTTCCCATACTTTTTATTTCTGTTTTTTTTCTTGCGATATTCATTATCTCTTTATCAGCAGCCTTTATTGCATTTGTTAGTGCATATTTAAGATCAAATGATGTTAAATGTGAAGAAAAATATTCTTTTAGATAATCTTTACATTCCTCTATAGCTATCTGACTGGCAATTTCTCCACAATCCAATCCTCCCATACCATCTGCTATTGCGAAAAAATAAATATCTCTTTCAGAATCAATTATTGTTTCAGTAATGGAATCTTGATTAATCAAGCGTCGACCAATAAATGAACGCGCGTATGAAGTAATTTTCATAACTTCCTTATTTCATCAAACTGGAAAGGTTGCCTGACCACTCGCAAGTGGTCAGACTAAATTCCCTTATTTCATAAGGATCATCTTCTTCGTCTTTTCGAAATTATCGGTTTTAAGTTTGTAGAAATAAATTCCTGAACTTACATGTTTGCCAGAATCATCTTTTCCATTCCAGATAATTGAATGCTGACCGGCTGATAACTGATCCCTGACAAGCTGTTTCACTTTTTGCCCTTTGATGTTGTAGATATTAAGTGTGACTTTTGAATCCTCTTTGAGAGAATAATTTATGATAGTGGATGGATTGAAGGGATTAGGGAATGCATTTAACAAGCCAAAATCATGTGAAAAGTTAGAAAGTTCTTCCTCCACATTCGTTATTCCTTCTGGTGCAAGTTTTACTAAGTACATATCAAAATTGGTCCAAGTATTGTTTTCAATCCACCCTCCAAATACAAAACCTCCGTCATCGGTCTGTAGAATTGAATTACATACTTGACGGGTACCTTGTATACCACCTTCACTCATATATTCCCACTCCGAATATCCTAAGGAATTTGTTTTAATTATTTTACTGTGATGAGATGTTCGACAACAACCAATTTCAGAAAATCCACCAAGGATATATCCACTATCTGAGGTTTGTAAAACACTTTTACCTTCATCGTAACTCATAGAACCAGAATCATATATTTGAACCCAATCTAAACAAACCCAAGTATCAATTTTCATAAGAAACATTTCCATTCCATCATAATAGGGCACGTTCGTATATCCACCTAAAATATATTCACCTTCATCAAATACTTGAATCGAATTACAACAATCATGTAAGCCGATATCAATTATCCAAGGCCATTCCAAATTTCCGTAACTATCTGTTTTTACTAGGTAAACATCGGTAGGATCCCAATTACCATAAACACCACTGCTCCCACCTAGAATGTATCCACCATCTTCAGTTTTATCGATAGAATAACACCTATCATCTAAGCTATCACCGAATGTCTGTTGCCACAACAAATCACCCCAAGAATTAACTTTAAGTAAATACATATCATCTTCACCTGCACCAAAAGAGTCTGTATATCCTGCTAAAACACACGTGCTATCTTCTAATGTTAACATAGAGTAGCAGACTTCATCACCGGGACCACCATAAGTTCTCGTCCAGAGTGTATCTCCGTTTGAATCAATTTTAACCAAATAGATATCAAGACCACATGCTCCAAAGCTTTCAGTGTATCCAGCAGCTATAAAACTACCTCCAACAGACCTTTGGATTGAATAACATTTATCATTTAATGATCCGCCATAAGTCCTAGTCCACAGAGAATCACCTAGAGAATCTGTTTTAACTATGTAGAAATCATATATTCCACTGCCTTGAGATTCCTCCGTGATACCAGCCATGATGTATCCACCATCATCAGTTATCTGAATCGAATTGCATTCATCTTTTCCTGGACCACCGTACATTCTTGCCCAAAGTGTGTCGGGTGCTTGAGCAAAAGTACATATAATAAGAAACAGAAACTCTAATAAAAAAAATATTCTTTTTTTCATATTTTCCCTCCTTTTAAGGAAATACTAAAAGCATTTGGAATAAAGTTCTACTTCATCAATATCATCTTTTTAGTTTCTTCGTGGTTGTCTGTCTTCAATTTATAGAAATAGATACTACTTGAAACTGATTTACCGTTATCGTCTTTCCCATTCCAAACAATTGAATGTTGACCATCTGGAAGTTGATCGTTGACAAGCTGTTTCACTTTCTGTCCTTTCAGATTGTAAATCGTTAATTCAACTTCGCTTTCTTCGGGTAGCTGATAACTTATAGTTGTAGTTGGATTGAATGGATTGGGATAATTTTGATGTAGTTGTGTAAAGCTTGGAATTACTAAATCATCTACACCAACAACATTCTGATTTTCATAAGCTCCCATATCAATTCTTCCACCATAAATACGTGAGTTCCCGGCTAGGTCTAATTCAGGCAGATTTAATCCGGTTGTATTGGGATCACCGGTATTAACACAAGGTGATAGATCTTGCAGCATAAATGGATGATCTCCTGTTCCAACAAATAATGGGTCTTCGTCAATATTGCCAGTACCTGTCCAACCATCTTGTATATCCGAATATATCACTGTAACTGAGCCAGAAAAAATATAGATCTGTTCTGGTAAATTATCCCATAAAATGCAATTAACTAAACTTGAATTGGAACTGATGCTGTTACAAATTCCTCCACCTTGATCATAGGAAAGATTTCCAACTATTGTGCAATTAATGATCTCTGATTGCGAATTCGAAACTAGAATTCCACCACCAACTCCATCGCAATTATTTCCACTAATTAAGCAGTTGATAATATTTGCATCAGAATCCTGAATAGCTAAACCACCTACATTGTCTCCTAATGCTGAATTTCCTCTTATGATATTACATACAAATGTTGGAGAACTATTTAGGATTAATACTCCACCAGTTGTTATATTTGAAGAATTGTTTTCAATTATGTTATTAATGAAAGTAGGATAACTTAATTCAATTGACACACCTCCAGTATGCCCCTGAGCAAAATTGTTTGAGATGATATTACCTTCAACGTAAGCATTGGAGTTTTGGTAGAACTCAAGACCACCACAGTTCAAGGTTGTAGATGTATTGTAGGAAATTACATTATCGATGATCCTGGGATTAGAACTGTAAGCACAACTTACTCCTCCAGTATAGTCTGCACTATTTTCAGTTATTATATTGTTACAAATAGTAGGAGATGAGCCACTCATCCAAATTCCTCCAGCAATTGTTCCCCAACCAGGATCGAGTGTGCCAGTACCTTCTGTAAGTGTAAAACCGATTATAACAGAGGTTGTATCTTCGTTAGATGTAAATCGTACACACGAGCCAAGATCAGGATTCGTAGCTTGGCTGCCGTTAATGATTGTGTTTTCGATATGAAGTGGATCAGCATCAATCAGGAAATTACTCGCTACAGTAATCGGCTTACTTATAAAATCGATATTTTCAAAATAAGTTCCATCTGCCACCAATACCGTATCTGTGTCGGCAGCAGCGACAATTCCTGCCTGGATCGTCGGTTGATCGGCAGGAACGTTGATGATGGTTGAGTACAAACAAGTTGTTATTAACAAAATAAAAATTGGTATTAGCTTTTTCATAATAGCCTCCTTGTTTATTGAAAATCTAAATAGCATAACCCAATCCAAATAAAAAAATTATTTCTACCAGTAACTTAATTCGTAAAATAATAGGCAGTTACGTGATTTGTGGTTGTTAATAAAAATCTTAATTTAAAGCTAAAAAATTCAAGAAGCTTTAGAATTTTATTAAAGTTTCTTTAGTTTTTTTAAATTGACAAGTAATTACATAAAACCTGATTTTGAAAATGGTTGTAAGATTTATATCTATAAGTTAATAGTTCTATTGTTTTTGCTAGTGTTATGCCAATCAGTGAATTAAATTTTATTACTAAGAGGCATTATGAATTGGGAAAAAATTGTATCTAAAAAATTGATTGGCAAAGGTACATTTGGAAAAGTCTATAAAGTAACTGATGAAAAAGGCACGATCTGGGCTTTAAAAATAATTGATAAACAGTATCATAAGTTTCGTATTCAGTTCAAAAGTGCGTTCGAAATAACCATGAAGATAAATGATATTAATTATGTAAAAGCCTACCAATGGCTCTCTGATAAAGATGTTAGCTGGGTGATGGAGTATGTGGAAGGGAAACCGATATCTGCCTTAAGGTTCTCAGATGAATTTAATTTAGACGAAATCCTGAAAGTTATGATACAGGTCTGTAATGGATTGATGGCACTTCACAGCAAGAATATCATTCATCGGGACTTGAAACCGCAAAATATTCTTCTGAATTCAAATAATATTATTAAAATTACAGATTTCGATTTTATAAAAATTGAACAAACCGGAAAACAGATGAGTCAATTTATTGGAACTCCCGCTTATTCATCCCCTGAACATTTTATATCTTCTTATGACCTTGATATCAGAAGCGATCTGTATTCTCTCGGTGTAATATTATATGAACTGGTTACAGGAAAGTTACCGATCGAGGGAAAAGATGCAAAAGAGATAGGAGATAAACATCGTTTAAAACCAATTATATTGCCGACAAAGATCAATCCACTTATCCCTGAAGGAGTTGAGAAAATAATTACAGGATTATTGGAGAAAAATCCCAAAGACAGATACCAGCATGCTCATGCTGTGGCAATGGATCTATTTAAAGAAATAAAAAATAAAAAAGGTATTAAAGTTAAAGAAGATATTCCCTATTTGTTAAAACCAAGATTCGTGAACCGTGTAATATCATTAAAAACTCTAAATGAATTATCTGATGAGTTAGAGAGTAAAAATGGGAAAGTTGTACTGGTTCTGGGTGAATCGGGAATTGGAAAATCGAAACTGATCCAGCAGTTTTATCATTACCTGCAATTTCAGAATGTAGATTTTTATTATTCGGTTTGTAAACTTGTGGAACACTCATTTGAACCGCTATCTTCGATCTTTGAAGAGATTTTATCAGCAAAAACTGAAACTAAGAAACGGAAATATTTCGGAAAATTTGGTTGGGATCTAATTAAATTTGGAATTTTAGCAGAAAAAGAGTGGATGAATAAAATTGAGAAACCTGTTGAATTAAGCGGTAAGAGTGCTGAAATAAGACTGTTTAATACTATGACCAACTTCATTCAAAAAGCAGCAGCCAAACCGCTGGTGATCTGTATAGATGACTTGCAATGGGCAGATGAGATAATCTTGAAGTGGCTTATCTATGCTGAGAGAAATCTAAAGGAATTTCCTGTACTGATCGTTGGTCTTCACCGTACGGAACAGCTCATTGAAGATTCATTGATCTTAAAAATAGAAAATCTGATCCAGATAAGAATAAATAATCTAAAATGTGTTGATGTTTCCGATATGATAAGATCCATGCTGGGTAAAAAAAGTTCCAGCAAAGAATTAGATAATTTCATTAAAAGTATCATTACCCACACAAAAGGCAATCCATTATTTATCAGGGAGATTTTGTATTATTTGCAGGAAAAGAAAAAGATAACCATAGAAAATAATAAGTGGAAATTTCCCCTTGATCCGGAAATAAAAGACCTGCCATCAGATATTCACATGATCATTTTAGAAAGGATCCACGAGTTGAGCAGTGAAACTTTAATTACTTTGCAGACAGCATCCGTTATTGGTAAGCAATTCAGCTTTGAAATGCTCATGTATATGACAAAGAAAAGTGATAATGAATTACTGGATGACCTGATAGACTGCCGGGAAGTAAGTTTAATCGAAGGATCGGGCAATGATTATATCTTTATCCATGATAAGGTTCGAGAAGTTGTGGAGAATGAGGTTAAAGAGAAATATCCCTCCTTTTGGAAAGAACTTCACTTAAAAGCAGGAGAATTCCTGGAAGAAAAGTATTCTTCCAATCCAGATGAAGTTCTGGATGACATGGCAAATCATTATCTGGTTGCTGGGATCAGGGATAAATCAGTGAAATATTGCCAGTTGGCAGGAGATAAAGCGGGTGATAGATTTATTTTTAACAAAGCCTTATATTATTATGGATATGTTAAACAAATTATCAGCAAAGAAAGGAAAAGTATTAATAAAAATGAACAGGAATATACTGAACTTTCTAATCGACTATTTGATGTTCAAATTAATATTATTGATATTTTCAGATGGACTGGGCAGTGGGAAAAAGCACTGGAAAATGCTGAGTTTACATTAAAAATGGCTGAAGATTTAAACGATAAAAAGTATTTGGCAATTGCATTAAATAAAATAGGACTGCAATATTTCTACAAAGGTCTTTATCGTGAAGCAATGGAAATATTTAGAAGATATCTAACAATTGACAGGAAAATTGGGTTTGAACTGGGTAAGTCCACAGCTTATGCAAACATGGGAATTATACATCTAAATCAAGGTGATTTGAAAAAGGCTTTAACATGTTTTGAGAATGAACTGAAAATTGTACGAAAATTGGGAAATATTCGAGAAGAATCTTTTGCTTATGGTTATATTGGTAATGTATATTTCGGTTATGGTAATCTAACAAAAGCCTGTGAATACTACAATAAAAAATTACATATAGCTGAGAAGTCGGGTGATAAATTGGCAATATGTGAAGTCCTGGGGGATATTGGCAGTATTTTTTTTAGGAAAGGAAATTATGACAAAGCTATGGATTATTACAAAAAAAATTTAATAATCGCCGAGGAGATCGGATACAAGCGTCGTATCTCTGTTGCTGTCGGATTAATGGGCAATGTACATTTTGTCAGGGGAGAATATGAAAAAGCAAGGAAATGTTATAATCAGAAAATGAAAATCGCAGAAGCTTTAGACGAAAAACTTAGTATTATAAATTCATCATTAAGTATGGGTAAGATCCATTATTATCAAAAAGAATATAGAAGAGCTTTGGAATATTATGAAAGAGCGATTTCTCTGACAAATGAAATGGAATTGTGGATAAAGCTTCCATATATTATACTTCAAAAAGCGAAGATCAAGTATGAGCTGAAGGAATATGAAAACGCCCTTAAATTTTCCCAAAAGGCAGATCATTTAGCTTATAAAATGAAAAATGAAGTCAGGATTTTTGAGTGTAAGTTAATGAAAATTAAAATCTTATTTAAAACTACTATAAATAGAGAACTAAAAATAAAAAATTGCATAGAACCACTTGAGGAATTACTGGAACAAGTAAAAGATGAAGAACAAATAGCTGAAATTAATTATGAATTAGCTGTTATGTATAGCGAATTTAAAAAGAAAACTGAAGTAGAAAAACATATAAAAAAAGGAATATCTCTATATGAAAAGCTTTATAAAAAAACTCCTAAATTTGAATATAAAAATAAAATGGAATGCTTACAGAATTTAAATTAAATACCTGATGTTTAATATTTATATGTATCTAATTATTAAATCTAAAAACTTTACAAGAATTTTGCTGATTGAAATTTTAAATAAATGTAATTGGAGTATTTATTATGACACGAAAAAAAAAGGATAATTATCATAATTTGTTAGATTATTTATATTCATCAGTTGATAATTTCAAACCTGGATCCGCTTATGAATTATTATTAGCGATCTTAAGTGCTCAGTTAAATGCAGATTGCTGCCTTCTTATTAATAAATATGAACAGATATTATACAAATCTCCTACTTTAATAGATACTGAGTTCAGTCATACCATTTTAAAAAAGGCAATAGAAAATAATGAATCCTGTTATATTCAAAATGCTGTAGATGAAAGTGGATTGAAAAATATAGAAAGTATTGCCGGACATATTTTCTTATCTGTAATATGTATTGTTTTGCATGACCAAGATAATGAAATTGTGGGAGCTTTGTATTTGGATAGACATAACCTGGAAAAGAAGGATTTTAATATTTATGATCTCAGGCAAGCAGAAGAATTTGCCAAAAATTTTTCCAACATCTTGATAGATGAAGGTCTTGAAAAAATGGAATTAACCAGGTTACGTAATGATTATGGTTTTGAGGGATTGATCGGCAAAAGCGATTCAATGCTGAGCATCTTCGAACAGATACACAAAGTTGCCCCAACTGAGTCTAACGTATTTTTGCAGGGAGAAACAGGAACGGGAAAAGAATTGGTTGCTAGAGCGATTCATAGAAGAAGCAAACGTGCTGATTGTCCATTTATCGCTATCAACTGTTCAGCAATTCCTAAAGAGCTTTTGGAGAGTGAATTATTCGGACATGAGAGAGGCTCCTTTACCGGAGCAACGAACAAACGGAAAGGTAAATTTCAATTAGCACATAGAGGAACTTTATTTCTAGATGAGATTGGAGAATTGGAGCCAAATCTTCAAACCAAGATATTGAGAGCGTTACAGGAAAGGGAAATTCAACCGGTTGGCAGTGAGAAGATTGTTAAAGTCAATATACGCCTGATAACAGCATCCAGCAAACAAATTACTAATGAAATCCGAAAAGGAAATTTCCGGAAAGATCTGTTTTATAGAATTAATTCCTACCAGATATTTCTTCCACCTTTAAGAGAACGTGGGAATGATATTATTTTACTGGCAGAACATTTTATCACCAAATATTGTATTGAAAATGGCAATTATATTCCTCCTCCTTATTTCACAAAAAAAGCAAAAGAAAAACTTCTTTTCTATTTCTGGGAAGGAAACGTTCGAGAAATCCAAAATACTATGGAAAATTTATCAATAAACTATACAGAGGGTAAAATAATAACTGATGATCAACTCAAGTTTTACCCTATTGGATCTGATGACACACAAAGAGCTCAAAATAACATTTCATTAAAAGCAGCTGCTGAACAAACTGAAAAAGAGCTTATAGAATCATGTTTGATAAAACACAATTGGAGAAAGAATAAAGTAATAGAAGAACTTAATACTACTTTTCCGACGTTAGTAAAAAAAATGAAAAAATACGGACTGGAGAAAAAATCACAATGAAAAGGTTAATTAGTCTTTGTTCTATCCCTTTCTAAAGCTTTCATTAATAAGTAAATCTGCTTAATTTCGTTGAGCAATTGAGTTCGAACTGAAGAGGTTTGGGGGTATCATTTATTGATTAGGGATGAGGGATGAGGGATTAAAAACGAGATGTGGCTTTGTGAAACAAAACGCATCGGTTTTATTGATGAGGGATGAGGGGTTACAAATTAGAGATTAAGAAACAAGATGTGGTTTTACGAAGTAAAACGCTTAAGCGTTGGCTTGTGAGTGGAATGAACAAACGAAGCAATAATAAACTTAACTTTTTAATAAACTATCGGTTTTTGATGAGGGATTAGAAATTAGAAATTAGAAATTAGGAATTAGGGATTAGGGATTAACTTAATTTTGTAATATTTCTTATTCATAGAATATAGAAAAGAAAAGTGAAATCTTTTGCAAGATTTCACTTTATATTATATTAACTTATTTCATTAAGATTTATAAGCCTCAGGCTTACAAGTCCACCACTATTTTAGCAAGATCATTTTCCTTGTGGATGTATAATGTCCAGAACGCATTTTGTGAAAGTAAACTCCGGATGAAACATTTCTACCGCTGTCATTTTTTCCATTCCAAACTACATTATGAACACTGGCATTCATCTGTTCATCTACTAATTTCTTAACAAGCTGACCTTTGATGTTGTAGATATTGAGCGAAATCTTAGAATTCTCTTTGAGAGAATAACTTATTGTCGTTGTTGGGTTGAAAGGATTCGGGTAATTATGGTGTAAACTTGTATGCAAAGGAATAAGAACATTATCTGAATCCAGAAGGTCGTTCTCTACTATTTCGGAAGGTGCAGAAGTTCCGCTTTCATAAACTGCTGTCACATAGTATTTATAATTTCCGCTTGGTGAATTTATTTCGGAGTAATAAGTATTTTCCGTTGTCTGAATTTCAATGAAATCACCTGCATTATAACTTCGGAATATCTTGTAATTCAACACATCGGTGTTGGGAGAATCCCAATTCAGACTAAAATTATTTCCCGAAACTGTCAGAGCTAAATTCTCCGGTGGTTCAAAATAGTTGAGTGTTGTATCGAAGGTTACGGTTTCTCCTGCATTTATTTCAAATGTGTTGGAGATTGTCTCATAACCTTCTAACAAAAATTCTACTGTGTGCGTACCAACAGGTAACGGCAAAAAATACTCACCGGTCTCATTCGGAGTTCCGGCAAAAGTAGAAGAAACAATCTGAACATCAGACAATTCACCCGTTCCGTTTAGAAGTTCAACAGTTCCAGACAAAAAACCATAACTTGGTAATTGATCACCAGTTAATAGGATATTATCAATATTCCAGTTATGAATAGATGTCCAACCTCCCTCTATATAATAGAAAGCAAATTGAAATTCATTAGATCCCACATCTTCGTTATCAATTGTCATATCTATTACAACAGGAACAGGATAGGCTAAGTTATTTACAGGAAGGTCATCAACAATATGCCAGTTACCGAAATTACTTCTTGTCATTAATTGCAATGTGATATCCGAAGCATAGTTATACAATAAATAAATAAAAGAGAGATATAATTCGTTTGCTCCGGCAGTATTAATTACCGGACTTATCAAATGTGCCGTATTACCTGAAAAGGAAGAACCATCTAATTTGATCTCAGGTGATGATCCACCCGCTTCTGAAGTATTGCTGATTTCCCAAGGATCATCATTGCCACCTGTTTGTTCTTGAGTCCACCCGAGTGAATTATAATCGGAAAAATCTTCGACAAGTAATTGCATTTCTTGTGAAATAACCAGTTGAAATACTCCGGTTTCATTAGAATAATTATCCCCTGATATTGTGTAAGAAAATTCTGCAATATGTCCTACCGGTGCATTTACAGTAGCTGAAATACTAAATACTGCTGAGAAGTTATATTCTGAGGGGCAATTCCCAGTGTAATATTCAAAGGTATTTAGAACAATATATTCATCATTTTCCGAAATCGAGATAGTAGCATTTTCCAATTCATCACCACCGGAGTTGAAAAAGTTTAAAATTAGATCAGTAGTCTCTGCAGGATCAAGATATTGATTATCACCATCATTTATGATTAATCCTGAGTAGTCTATTACCGGAGAATTTATCGGCAAGTTGAAATGAATTTCAAAATTCTGCAGATCCGTTTCAATATTCATTGTGATCATTGCCAGATGACCGTCCGGACAGTTTTCTGCAATTTCTATCGAAAAGTCGGAAAGATTTATTCCTGAGCTTCCGGCTAATATCCTGTTATAATCCGATTCATCTTGAATAATAGTGATGTATTCATCAGTGGAAGAAATTTGAGTGTGAATATCGTAAGCGGCTAATGAACCAACATTATTTAATACAACATCCAGATCTATAGTCTCACCTACATCGGCTGTTCCGCTGTTATCATCATCGTTAATCGTGATTCCACCGAATAAAAGTTGTGCACCTTGATGAGTTAAATGCTCCCCTGTAAAGACAATTGCCATTTCATTTTGCAGGGTCTTAGCCGCAACGGGATATTGATTATTACAAGTATATCCGAGTCCGATCGTTCCATCCGGATTTTCAATTCCTACAGTAGCATACAATCCGTGATCAACAAAAAAACCGCTGTAAGAACCTACATCGACATTATTTACTTCCAGATATTGCATTTTTATCACACTGTCACCGAGATAAGTAGGATTTGAATCCACATCATAAAGGATTACCTGAAATGTTTCAGGATCATTATTATACTCATTTATCATATTATCCCATTGAATTATAAATGCATCCAAGGTCGTGTCATATCTATAATAGACATCACCTGTTCTCAGATCATCCCAAAAAACTGCGATAATCGGAGAAGGACCGGAAGGACCCGGAATATTCCAATTCATAAAAGAAGTGTTGTCGGTGTCTCCCGGAGCTACCCAACCGTTTGAACAAATCGATAATTGATCATAAGTTTCTCCGTAAAACAGGAATTCTATAGGCAAATTGATGGTTGTGGTTTGCCCTGTATTTCCATTATCATTAAAGTTTAAATTAGTACCTGTGTTGCTGATATCGATCCAATCATATTCCGGAGTTTCAACATATCCTACATCACTGTCGTCATAGCAATAATAACCATATTCGTCGGGTCCAAGCGGATTTTCTACAGAAACTTCACCAATTGATAACAGAAATGTTTGAACTTCATCATATCCGGCAGCATCAGTAATTGTAAGCAGCATAGGAATCTGCATTCCTGTGATCAATGATAAATCAGCGGAAATTGTGAATAGATCTGCTGAATTTTCTACACTTTGTCCCGTATTTATATTTCCGTAATTAGCAAAACCATCAATAATCTCAATTCTATTGTCAGTGCAAGATAATACACCACTAACAGTATTTCCAGAAACTTGCCCGATATTTTCCAGTGTGATCGTCAGGTTTTTCATATCTCCCGGATCGATAATTCCGTTACCTTGAATTTCATAATTATTTACCATCATATTGGGAGCAGATACATTCAAAATAAGATTATCAAACCAAACATTGGAATTATCATCTTCGATCTCTAATGTAAAAATAATTTCTTGTCCACCATAAACATCTCCATCAACCGTGAAAGCAAAATCATCATTAGCATAAGCCGATCCTCCTGAATTTATCGATCCGTAATCTGCTGAGTTATTGGTAATATTGATGTCATCAGATTCGCAAGACAGAATAGCACTTACGCCGTTTGCTGTAGTCGTTCCATAATTTTGTAACTCAATCCCAAAAGCAATTGTTTCGTTTGAATTAATATATCCATCGTTATTCCCGGCAGAATCATCTATTTGAAAATCTGAATGATTAATAAAAACATCATTTTCAACTATCTCTATTTCAGAAATATTGGGGATAAAATTATGTTTCGTGACGGTAAGAGTTGCTGTTCCTGTTTCTTCGGGTTCAAACGGAAGTAATACAAAACCGTTTTCAGCAGAGAAGGCTGTAGTTTGGATGTCGTTCATAACTATTGTAATCCAAGAGCCGGTAATAGCATCACCGTTTGAATCCGTGACTTGAATTTCCGTAAAGTTGTTTCCGACATTTATTTCGGAAGGTGCAACAACGTATATTTCTTCGGGAATTGCTGTCCATAGATCCAATCCCGGATCACCCATAAGATTGTTCCAATATGAAAACTGTGTAACTTTATTAGCCGGATTTTCGGGATAATTTAAATAGAGATCATTTTTAGCATTTACCAAAGCACCACCGAGATTATAGATACCTTTGGAAAAAATGCCGTGAAAAATCCCTGCATCGACAATATTATTGAAACAAGTGTGCGTATTAGGTGTAGCAGTCGAGATAGCAGCAATTGCACCTTTTGGAACACTGGGTGTACCTGCTCTTAAGAAAGCCTCTGAGTAGGAAGTTTCCGAGGCAAAATTACCTGTATTGCAACTAAGGGATACAGCTATGGGTAGCATAAAACCGTTGTTCAAACTATTTGTGTTACTGTTATCCCAACCGCTCATTCCTGCAAATCCGCGATAATTGAAATAACTTACACCACCGTTTATACCGCTCGTCATCTGTGAAATCCAAGGTCCCGAATATACTTCTGTGACGTCAAAATCGGGATTGTGCTGTAAGATCATATCTTTGATGAAAATATTTGTATCGATACAAGATGTCCCTGAAGTTGTCGGATCACCTACGAGTAATGCTTTTTCATACCACTCGGTCTGATCAAGATATGGCTCTTTCTCGTAATGTAAAATTTTACTGACTACAGTTTGTAATTCTAAAATTGAATTGAATGATAATCTGCCAATAAATGCGTCTGCCAGGATGTCATTTCCTTCCAACAATGTATAATAATGATCTCCTTCTCCACTATCTACATAACCGGTAGGAATATTAAAGCTACCCGATGCATCACCCACCAGGCAGATGAATTCGGGTTTGTTCTCCCAATTATCATATGCATCCTGAATATAACTTTTTATTTGATTTAATGATGTTCCGGTTTCGGCAGTACTTGCTGAGACCACATTAAACCCCTTCTCCCTTTTCCAATCTGTGAGATATTCCAAAGTAGAAAGTACTGCTGCATTATTAGGATAGATAAATAAATAACTGGGTTGCTGGAATTCATCGTCACGACTTAAGAATGAATCGTAGTTTAGTAAACTACTTCGGTAAAGAGGTTCAAATGTTCGTGATTTTTTTCTGTCTGTAGTTTTTATGTTAGTTCCGGGATTGCCGTTCACACTAACCTCAACTTCTATGTTATTGATCACGTGCAACTCTTCTCTATGAGGATCGTATTGAAAGGCATTTACCGTAACAGCTACAATACGATAATCTCGCATAATTACCGGCTCTCCGATCTCTACCTGGCTTTGTGGAAAGGATTGACTTCCATTATAAAAATCTTCATCAATTACAAATTCTCCACGATAAGGATTGCTTTTGGAACTAAGCGGTTGCGATGGATAAATTTTTGTGTTAGGTATTACTTGTTCATCAATAGAAGTGATATTGAATGATACTTCACCAACATCAGGAATAGCTATAAGGCGTGTAAAACGCGGTAAATTCGGCTTCCCCTCTTCAATGAATCTTCCTTCATTTTCATAACTGATTTTGCTGAAAACTTCTTCGTTTTCTATAATCGTTTCCAGATCATAACCATCTAATTCAAACTGAATTGATGTTTGTGAACGGGAAAGTGAATTGTGGTTAAATAATTGAACGTTATTTTCTACTTCTACCCAAGCTGCAGAAAGAGATAGAACCAAGAAAATAAGTGCTAGTGTAAATATTAATCTTTTCATTTCCTCTCACCTTATTTCAACAAGATCATCTTCTTAGTGGAAGTATAAGTGCCTGCTTTTATTTTGTAGAAATAAACTCCTGAAGAAACAGGTTTTTTTTCTTCATCGTCTCCGTTCCAGACAATCTGATGTATTCCTGCACCAATTTTTTCATTAACTAACGTCTTAATCTTTTGTCCTTTCAGATTGTAAATGTCAAGATTCACAAACGATGACGTTTGTGCAACCGAAAAGGAAATCGTAGTCGTCGGGTTGAACGGATTTGGATAGTTACCGATGAGGTCAGTTGAAGGTACTATATCGTTTCCTGCACCAGTTCCTGTGTAAGTAAAATCTATCTCAATAATTTCGGAAGTACCCTCATCATAAACCGCAGAAACACCTGCCAAGTAGGTTTGTTCATTTACCAGGTCTTCAAATTGAAATTCTGTATCTGTGATATTTTCCAGAAATATTGAATCAAGGTAAATGTCATACCCCGTCAGAACTCTGGAAACAGGAGCATCCCAGGTAAAGAGACCTGTTCCTTCATCTACTGCCAGATTTTCAGGTGGCAATGTCTGATCAAAAGAAGCGATTGCTTCCGGTACCATATTCAAAGCTTGTTGGTAATAATTACTGCCATACATCAAGATATTGTTGGCTCCTATAACGATAAAGAAAGGGACATATCCATTTCCAAAATCCCAA
Organism: Candidatus Cloacimonadota bacterium; assembly: GCA_023137125.1. Lineage (GTDB taxonomy): Bacteria > Cloacimonadota > Cloacimonadia > Cloacimonadales > TCS61 > Tenebribacter. The sequence goes on from JAGLPW010000098.1 coordinate 67,301, forward strand.
TAATAATCATCAATTTCAGTAGCAAAAGGCATTGACCAACCAATATCTGACCAATCAAACGTGCAAATAAAATATATCTCATCCGGGTTTTGAGTTCCCCACCATGTATTCATAAACGGCGCCGCCGTATAACAGCCACCTCACCAATCTTCTCCCCAGAAAATTAATATGGCTTTACCAGCCGCTGTAAGTTCATGTATCGAATGATATTCACCATTACTGTCTGTCCATGAATAGTCATCGGTAATTGGCTCGCCAACTTGCCAAACTGCAAACAATGATATTGTCAACAGCAACATAACGAATACTAATAATTGCTTTTTCATGCTTCACTCCTTTTCATTTTTTTTCTCCTTATTTCATCAAGATCATTTTCTTTGTAGAAGTATATACTCCAGATTTCAATTTGTAAAAATAGATTCCCGAAGAAACAGGTTTGTTGTTTTCATCATCTCCATTCCAGACAATCTGATGTATCCCTGCATCCATTTCTTCATTAACCAAAGTCTTGACCTTCTGTCCTTTCAAATTATAGATTATCAGCTCTGTGCTTTCCGTGTTCTCTGTGGTTAAAGAAAAAGAAATCGTAGTAGTAGGGTTGAACGGATTAGGATAGTTTTTAATCATCTGTATGGCACCTTGTGGCAAGTTTTCTGATATGCCTACGCCAGAATCACCAAAACCTATAACAGAATACTCTTCCAAAATTGTATTATTGATAGTATCATGATACATCATCCGACCTCCAGCAAAAACTTCTTCTGTAGAAGGATTAATATCAACACTATTACCCCATTGAGGTCCTATTGCTCCCGGAAAGTTTTCAAATTCTTCATCTATCAAACTCCTCCAATAAACATCTCCTGTTTCGGCATCCAGCTTTACTGTAATCCAATCTTGCATGGTCGGGAAGATAGGGGGTGGAACTGTATAACTTTGAACAGCATTATGGGTTTCTCCAGTTGCAATAACATAACCGGAAGGATCAAAAACCATATCATTGAGCCAATCATTTCCATAAGTATCATTTGGGTCTCCATCAAATTCATATACCCAGTCTAATGTTCCGTCAGCAGCATCAAATCTTGCAATACAAAAGTCAACTGATAGACTACCATTGCTGAGAGTTTCGTTTGAAACAAAACCACCACCAAAAATTGCATCGCTTGCGTCATCATAAACCAGATACTTACAAATATCAGTTGAGTCAATAAGTCCATTTACCGTAGTACTGACCCATAAAAATTCCCCATCCTGCGTGTCTATTTGTGCAACTGCAAAATCTTTACCGGTTGTTGATCCGGCCGGTCGTGATAAACCACCTACAAACAGTTCATCACTACTGTTCATTGTAAGATTCCATGCCCATAGCGGATTATTATATAAACTTGAGGTTCCATTTGTCCATATGATATTACCATCCGAATCTAATTTTATTACAGAATTTTCTTCAACACCTACTTCTTCAATAAATTCTCCCTGAACATAAATATTTCCCAGATCATCCGTCTCAACATTTCTGCCACTTCCAAACCGTTCCCCAACTTCTTTCAACCACAACAGGTCACCATCGCTATTCAGTTTATATATGCCGCAGAATTGATGCGGAAAACCCTGATAATATCTTTGGATAAGCGATACAACAATAACATTGTTGTCGTTGTCCGTTGTAACCCCAAATCCCCAATCGGCAACAGGAAGACTAAAATCCCCTGCAAAATGCCGCGTCCATATAGTATCCTGAGTTGTTCGATCAAATTTAATGACCATAACATTCTGGCTTGAACCCGGGTAATATGACCGACCGGTAATAACAACATTTTCCTCCTCATCAATAACCATATCATAAGTTTGTCTGGGAAAATGACCTGAAGTTGTTTGATAAATATTCTTGGTATAATTAACATCTCCGTTGGCTGCGTTAAATTCAATAAAGGTGAGACTTTCATTATCTTGTGTGCCCACAGTGAGTACGGTATTATTGCCAGGTTCATAATATACTTCATCACATTGACTCCAATCCGAAGGTAAGTCTGTGTAATGCCATAGGATTTCAGGCTCAGTCCGCTCTCTCAATCCATGTGAATTTGTGCTGTTGTTGTGAAGTTTCGTAGTATCTGTTTCATACAATTGACTGTCAGGAATATCTTGTAAGAAACCGTTTTCATCATATTGCATTTCTGCAAAATCATCCATTCTCCATTGTTGAGCATAAATATTTGCTGTAAACAAAAGAGATACCGCCAAAATCAAAATTAAATGTTTCATAATTTTTTCCTCCTGTTTTTTTTAATTTTCTTTTCATTACATTTTTTCTGCTTATCTACTGCTATCGATACATTAGATTCCTTTTTCTTTTTAACATTATCGAATTGCTTTAGCAATAAATCATCATCTTCAATTGATAGGGGAATAATCAATTTATCTCTCATTAAAACCTCCACATTTTTTTATTTGTAACACTTAGAAGCATTTGTTGTGCCAATATGCATCGGAAAGGTTAATGATGAGATAATATGCGTGTAACTTAGTTACCGATAGGCAATTACAGTTACCTCGAAAATTAATATAGAAATAAAGTAGGATTAAAAATAGTCGCAAATATGCGAAAATAAATTGTATAATTTACATAATATATGAGTTATCTTATTTAATAGCTTGAGGTTAAAAATATTCGCATGAAATTGTGTGATTCGCAAATATGCGAAAAAAGACGACCTATTCTTTCTCTGATTTACCGGTTATATGAATGAAGATATACTTTACAATTATTCAGATATTTTCTTTTTTAATATTCTATAGATTTGAGATTTGTTCAATTTTCCAAGTTCACATGCTTTAGGAATATCTTGATCAGATACATTTAGTAATTTATTTACATATTTCAAATCCAAATCATCACCCATTTTGGTTTTGAATAATTTATAATCTGACCAATCTATTGGAAACTCATCAATAGAAGCTGTTTCTGTTTTATGAGCCGCAGCAACAAAAAGCTCAATATGAAGCGTATCTTGTCCGCAGAGCAAAACCGCTTTCTCAATTTCATTTTCCAATTCACGAATATTACCCTGCCATGGTAGTGAAAGCAGATAATTAAGTGCGTCAGCAGATACTGTTTTGATCTTCTTACTGAATTTTTTATTGTATTTTCCGATGAAATGATTCACCAGAGGTGGAATATCAATTTTACGCTCTTTAAGAGCGGGAATTTCTATTTTTATTACATTCAATCTGTAAAACAGATCTTCCCTGAATTCTGAATTGTCTATCATTTCCTGCAGATCTCTGTGAGTGGCGGATATTATTCTGATCGAAACAGGAACAGGTTTTGTGCTTCCTACCGGTGTGACAGTTCGTTCCTGAATTACCCGCAGCATTTTGGATTGCAGCGAAAGCGGCATATCTCCAATCTCATCCAAAAAAAGAGTACCGTTGTTCGCCATCTCGATCTTTCCCTTTTTATTTTTATCTGCTCCCGTAAAAGCTCCTTTTGCATAGCCAAAAAGTTCACTTTCTAAAAGATGCTCCGGAATTGCTGAGCAATTGATTGCAACGAAAGGTGAATTCTTCTTATATTTTCTGTGTATTGCTTTGGCAACAAGTTCTTTCCCGCTTCCCGTTGGTCCTGTTATCATCACATTTACATTATGCTCTGCAACCATATTTATCATAGAAAAAACATCATTCATTATTTTACTTCTACCAATAATTTCCGGGAAATCAAACTTTTTATCCGCATTGTCTTCAATAAACAGGTTATCTATTTTTTGCATTTGAACATTTGCAATTTTTCGTGCTGTTTCAATGTTCAGAATACTTTCTTTAATTTCAAAATATTTTTTTTGATATTTATAAGCTTTTGCAAAATCATCTAATTTAAAATAGATTTCGTTTGCAACTTTAAAGGTATTCAATTTTATTGTTTTTACATTCAATTCTTCTACTAATTCTATTGCTTGATCAATATAACTCAATGCTGTATCAAATTTACCTATATAAAAATAAACTTCTCCGAGATTGCAAAGAATTGGTGACCATGAATACTTATCCGATTTATCAATGTACTGCTCTGCTTGCAAAAAATAGGTTAAAGCAGATTCGTATTTTTTTTGAATTATATATATTTCACCAATATTATTTAAAGAATATGCTATGAATTTCTTATGATTTTCTTTTTTGAAAATAGTTAACGCCTTCTGATAATATTGATAAGAAAGATCATAATCTTTTGTGGAAGTGTGTGTTAGACCAATATTCAAAAAGACAGAGGCTAGCAATATTTGATCATCATATGTTTCACTAATTTCAAGAGCTTTTTGATGATATTTAATTGCTCTATCATATAAACCTACACTATTAAAGTTGTTTCCAATATTGGTAAGTGCGGCAATAATATTACGAGTATTATCTTCCTTCTTAGATTCATTTAATAAATAGAAAAGCGTTTCCAGTGATTTCTCATAATTTCCTACTTCATCATAAGCTCTTCCGAGATTTAAAGCTGAATTTGTATGGAATTTTTTGTCATCCAAAGTAGAACTTGCATTGAAACTCAAAGTGAGATATTTTATTGCTTCATCAAAACTATTTGTCCTCATGAAAGTATCACCAACATAATAATAACACTTAATAATATTTGTTTTATCTCCCAGAAGCTCAAAAATTTTGAGAGCTTGCTTGAATAAGCTGTTAGCTTTTAAGAACTCAGAAAGCTGATGGTAACTTATTCCGAGATCATAATAAAGCTTTGCTCTTTCGGCATCATCTTCTATCAAACTTATTTGTCCTGAAACTTTTACGGCAAGTTTTAGAGATTCTTTGGGAGAATCTTTTAAATTTTTCTTAATTTTCTCTATAGATTTATTAATATCATCTTTCCTTTTCATTTCGACCTCACACTAAACTTACTTCAGTATCAAAATGAGTTATTTTTTTGTCTAATGATTTTTTATTTCTACATATTAAAGGGATTAGAGATTAGGGATTAACTTTATTTTGTAATATTTCTTATTTATAGAATATAGAAAAGAAAAGTGAAATCTATTGCAAGATTTCACTTTATATTATATCAACTTATTTCAGAAGAATCATTTTCTTTGTTTGTTCAAGGCTACCTGATTTTAATTTGTAGAAATATAAACCACTGGAAATAGGTTTTCCGTTTTTATCATCTCCATTCCAGACAACCTGATGTATTCCTATATCCAATTTTTCATTAACTAAAGTTTTAACTTTTTGTCCTCTTAAATTATAGATTATCAATTCCGTGTTCTCTGCGCTTTCTGTGGCTAACGAAAAAGAAATGGTTGTTGTCGGATTAAAAGGATTGGGGTAATTGCTGATCAGGGCTGTGGTTGTAAAAATCTCGTTACCAGCGCTCACGATATTAGGTACAAAATCAATTGTAACCATAACAGATTCACCTTCATCATAAACTGCAACAACACCGGCTTCGTAGGTAGTTCCATTTATTAGGTCTGTGAATTGCCATTCCGTATCTATAGTGTTACCTTCCTGCTCGCCATCGAGGTAAACATTATAACCTATAGGATCTACTGAAGAAGGAGCATCCCAGGTAAATTGTCCGTTAGCTTCATCTACAGTTAGATTTGTAGGAGGAAATAAGGGAGAACTGATCACGGCACCTACTGCATCATCGGCATTTACCATCCCATATCCAGTGTACCTATCCCAACCCGGAGTTGGTTCTTCATCGATAATATCCGTAGTAGTGGAAGTGAGATAGAACCTAACTTCTGCCGGTGTGAGGGTAGGATTTTTAGATTTGATAAGTGCTGCAACACCAGCAGCATAGGGAGTAGCACAAGAAGTACCAGCAAAGAGCATAAAATAATCTCCTTGAGTAAATCCGCTAACTCCGATAACATCAGTAGTTGGAAGAATTGTTGGAGCAACCAGATCAACAGCATCTCGAGCATCTTGGATATCAACACCATAACTCGACCCCCACCACATTTGTCCATCACAAGAAGTAGGACTTTTTCTTTCTGCACAAGGAGAAGCTGCACCCACGGCAATAACATGTTCATCATTTGCAGGATGAGAAATATATGGTTCATTGAAGTTTTGAGTACACGCCAATAGTGTAACGCCATTATCATAGGCATAAGCAATTGCTGCATCGGCAGAAGGGTTGGAACCTTGCTGTCCTTCGAATCCAAAACTCATACTGGCGATATCGACCCCATAATCTCCGCAATGCGTTAATGCATTGTTAATAATTGTTTGAGTTACAGCACCATTATAGGGTGAAATTTTTAAAGGCATGATACTACAGCCTCCTGCTACACCAGAAATACCAATTCCGTTATCTACTGCTGCCGCTGCTATACCAGCACAACAAGTACCGTGCCCTGCATCCATAAAACTATCATCCATCGGGTCATCATCATTGTCTCCGTAATCATAACCGGGAACACAATTATCGATCAAATCTTCATGATTGTAATCTACACCTGAATCTATGATAGCTATGATAATGTCGGGATTACCATAGCCTTGATCGTCATCCCAGGCCTCTTCTATATGAGAGTCAAATCCAATTACTTGTCCGCTTCCGGGTCCGTTTAGCTCTGTATTATCATGTCCCCAGCAGTCATCAAAGTACGGATCATCGGGTGTAACAGAAAGATAATATATATATTCCGGATTAGCAAACTCGACATATTCATTATTTTTATAATATTTTATTGCATCCTCAATATCTGTTTTTTCGGGAACAAAGAATAGGTACCAGCGAGCAAAACCGGTTTGCTGCTCCCAGACTTTATCATTTACTGGTCTGTGGGCCAGGATTATCTTTGTAACGTCATACTCGACATTCAAGGCATCTAATGTTTCTAAACCTGTTTGATCGATTTGTTCGTTATTTTGAAGTAATGCATTAATCTTTTCGGAAGCTTCTTCATTCAATTTTACTTTGATCCGATCGGAAGCATAAAGCTTTCTACCGTGACTGTCCAATATGATTCCTGTTGCAAATATAGAATTTATCAATAAAAATAATATAAGAAAAAATATTAATCTTTTCATTTGCTCCTCTTTCTTTGTTTTGGAGTAAAACAACCGTGTTGTTTTTACATCAACACGGTTGATACGCTCCATATACTATTTCATCAGGATCTGTCTTGTGAAATCTCTTTTCTTATTTCATCAAGATCATTTTTTTGGTTGAAGTATAACTGCCGTTCTTTAATTTATACAGATACATTCCTGATGAAACAGGTTGATTATTATCATCCATCCCGTTCCAAACAACATTATGATTTCCTTGAGCAAGTGTACTATGAATTAATGTTTTAATTTTTTGTCCTTTCATGTTGAATATTTCAAGATCCACAAACGAGGACGTTTGTGGTACAGAGAAAGATATTAATGTTGTTGGATTGAAAGGATTCGGATAATTCTGTTTCAATGAGAATACTGCATTCACGACATTATCATCCGTTCCTACTTCCGATACAAGCGTTATGTTCAATGCATATGGCCCTGTTCCTTCCGGTACTTGTACTTCTTCGATAGTTTGAGAAATGTATCCATCCAGTGAAAAAGTGACATCATAATATCCAGGTATTATTGCCATTGAATAATCTCCGAGTGTATTCGGATTACCAGTAAATAGATTGCCGGCACTATCTTCAGCCTCAATTAGAACATCTACAACATTGCCGTAACCACCACTTAAAGTAACAGTACCGTAAAGATCTCCTGTTACATATCCTAGAGTGAAGTCGATATTACTGGTTGTTTCACCTTCTATTACGACTACATTATAGTTAGTTTGAGAAACATATCCAGCCATAGAAGTGGTTATATTATAAGTTCCCGGCAAAACTTCCAGTGTGTAATTTCCTGATTCATCAGGATTGGTTAATCCACCACCACCGGTAATTACAACATCTTCCACGTTACCGGCACCATTCAAAGTAACATTACCTTCAATAAATCCGGGATCTCCGGGTTCACCGTCTTCGATTTCTGCCATATACATATTTAAGTTTCCATCTATACTAATTGTTCCTGTTAAAAGGTAGTTCCCGGAAAACGTAGGAATAATCTCATTTGCAGTGAGATGCGGACTGTGATCGTACACCCTGTCCCAGACTAATGTTCCTTCAGAATCGGTTTTGATGATGTATATATCCAGATCAGTATAGCTTGTTCCTGTTATACCTGCTGCTAAAATCCCATCATCAGGTGTAGAGAGTATTGAATTTACAAACTCAAATTGAGGAAAACCGAAATAACTTTCCCATAGGAAATTCCCATCAGCATCAGTTCTAACAATATAAGAATCCGCACCGCCAGCTCCGTAAGTATATGTAGCTCCACCGGCAATCAAATCTCCATTGGCGGCTTCGTTAACTGTTTCAAAAATTTCATCATCCATACCGCCGTAAGCTTGCTCCCAAAGAAATGAACCATCTGCATCGATCTTAACAAGATATCCGTCAGAGCCGCCGGCACCAAATGATTGAGTCATGCCTGCAATTACATAACTCCCATCCTGCGTTTGAATGATTTCCTTGCCGTATTCAGCCATCATACCGCCGTAATTTTGTGACCACTCTTCAATTCCTTCGGAGTCGATCTTTAGTAGCCGGATATCAAATCTTTGCATAGGATCTTCGTTTGAAGGCCCAGCAACGAGATAACCGCCGTCATCAGTAGCTAATATCGAATAACCTACCTGGTCATAAATTACTTCATATCTATAGTCCCATTCAATGTTACCTCCCGAGTCCCATTTTATTACTAAGAAATCCTGTCCACCCTCCAGAGTTTGTTTATGTCCGGCTGTAACAAAACCTCCGTCATCTGCTTGAACTACAGAATACGCTGTCTCAATATCATAATTATCACCATAAATTTGCGACCAGATAAATTGACCGGTCGAAGTTGTTTTCACCAACGTTGCATTTGGATCGATAGCAATAAACATTAAGCCTGAAACAACAAAATCCCCTTCGTCGGTTTGCAGTACCGAATACCCATATTCTGCACCTCCTAAATCATGATTTGCATCCCAGATAATATCTCCGGGATTAGCAAAAACCGCTGTTGTGAGCAGTAAACCTAAAATTACCGCTATGAATAATTTCTTTTTCATCTTTTCTCCTGTTTTCATCTTTTCCTCCAATTTTTTTGCCACAGAGATACGAAGATTGTAGAGATTTTCTCTTTTAATTCCCTTAATCTATGAAATCTGTGAGCCGTTTTTTTAATTAACATATTCATACTCCTTAATTATAAAAGAAGTGTTCTCTTCGGTGAAATGTAACTTCCGTTAGTTATTTGATAATAGTATATGCCGTTCAGAACTTTATTTCCTGAATTATCTGTTCCGTCCCATTTCATATTATGCTCACCCGATTTTATCTTTTCGTTGAGAATTGTTTTGATCAGCTCATTATCAAAATTGTAGATCTGAACCTTGGTTTTATATTTTTCCGTTTTTGAGAAAAATAAAATGTTTATCCAATTTTCAATCGGTTCCGGCATACTCCAATGTACTCTCATTTTTTTTCTCCACCTTTTACACACTTCTATTTTTTTTGAGGTAGGATTTATTCCCCATAAGAACCACAAATCAATCGGTTCGTTTGGAGAACCAACCCTACCATTAATAACGAACCAGTTCTCATTGTATTACACCCAGACAAGACGCCACTACATGCAAAAACTTATGCTCGTATGGTGATGATAATCAGCATTTGCTGTGCCAAAGATAATGAAGTGATGTTTTCTCATTTTACAATCGTCATGTAAGTCTGATAAAAATATGAAGTTAAGAAATGATATATTTTTTATTTATTGTGTTTTCAGTTAAAATAAAAATCTAATTCTGACCACGAAAAAGAAACATATTTGTTTCAGACTATAAATAATTTAATTTCTTTTCGGTGTTAATTTACTGTATTCAAATTAGTTATGCTTGGTAGTTTCTGTTTTGTTTCTTTAGAAACAAAAATGTTTCATTTTGAACTACATACCTTTATATCTGCAAAATCTGCGTTATTAGTGCTTTGTTTTATGTCTTTTCTTTCTTCAGAAGTCTGTAGATCTGTGCTCGTTCCAAACCACCGTTCTTGCTCGCTTCTTGAACATTATTGCCGGTTGAGATAAGAAGTTCTTTCACATAAGCAGCATCGAGTTTATCGACAATCCCATTTTTATAGGATTTATATTCCAGCCATTTTATCGGAAGACCTTCAAAAATATTCTCAGATTCTTTGTGTGATACATCCGTAAAAAGCTCAATATGAAGCATATCTTGTCCGCAAAACAAAACCGCTTTTTCAATTTCGTTTTCCAATTCACGAACATTTCCCTGCCACGAAAGTGAGAGCAAATAATTAAGAGCATCTATAGAAACACTTCTGATCTTCTTATTGAATTTTTTATTGTATTTTCTGATAAAATGATTCACAAGAAGTGGAATATCAAGTCTGCGGTCTTTGAGTGCAGGTATCTCTATTTTTATTACATTTAACCTGTAATAAATATCTTGTCTGAACTCCCCATTCTTAATCATTTCCTGTAGATCTCTGTGAGTGGCGGAAATTATTCTGATCGAAACCGGAACTGGTTTTGTGCTTCCAACCGGTGTAACAGTTCTTTCTTGAACTACTCGCAACATTTTGGACCGTAAAGAAAGCGGCATATCTCCAATCTCATCCAGAAACAGAGTGCCGTGATTTGCCATTTCGATCTTTCCCTTTTTATCCTTAACTGCACCCGTAAAGGCACCTTTTGCATATCCGAAGAGTTCACTTTCTAAAAGGTGCTCGGGAATAGCCGAACAATTTATGGCAACAAAGGGTGAATCTTTCTTATATTTATTGTGTATTGCTTTGGCTACGAGTTCTTTCCCGCTTCCGGTAGGACCTGCTATCATCACATTTACATTATGTTCTGCAACCATATTCATCAAAGCGAAAACATCTTTCATCTCTTTGCTGTGTCCTATAATTTCAGGAAATTCCTTTTTTTCGAAATCTTCGGAAAGGTAAAGATCATTAAGTTTTTTCGTTTGATCTTTTTCAATTTTTTTTGCTGTTTCCGTATTTACAATGCTCTCTTTGATCTCATAGTATTTTTTCTGATATTCATAAGCCTTTTGAAATTCTTTTAACTCGAAATAAATTTCATTAGCACCTTCATAAACCTCTAATTTCATAGATTTAACATTTATTCCATCCGTCAATTCTAATGCCTTATTTAAGTATTGGAGAACTTCGTCGTATTTTTTTAGTTTTGTATAGATCTTTGCCAGATTGAAAAGAACAACAGGTAATACATATTCATACGATTGATCAGCAATTTTTTTAGCTCTCAGAAAGTAATCCAGGGCAAGTTCGTATTCTTTTTGCTTTTCATAAACTTCACCGATGTTGTTTAAAGAAAAAGTAATACCTCGGATATCATTTTCTTTTTCACTCAGTTTCAAAGATTTGAGATTATATTCGAGAGCAGGTTCATAATTATTTGAATATTGATAAGTTACAGCGATATTATTATACAGAGATGAAAGTACCAGAGGTTTATTCAAGGTTCCACAAATCTCAATTGCTTTGAGATGATTCTCAATTGCTTCGTCATATAACCCAATATCTGTAAAGCTGAGTCCAATGTTGGACAGTGCTCCTGCGATATTTTGCTTATCATTGTTTTTTTGAAATACTTTCAAAGAGTAGAAAAGCATCTCAAGGGCTTTGTCATAATCCCCCAATTCATTATAGATCCTTCCGAGGTTACTGGAACAATTGGTATGGATTTTTGTGTTACCAATCTCGGAACTTGCATTTAAAGTTAGTGTAAAATATTTTAAGGCTTCTACAAAATTATTTTCCCCTATATAACAATATCCAAGAGAGTAATAACATTGCATTATGTTTATTTTATCACCGGATCTTTCGTAAATTGTTGAAGCTTGCTTGAAGAAATCAATTGATTTTGTGTTCTTAGACAGATCACGAAAAATCGACCCGAGTTTGTAATAGAAGCTAGCTCTTTCAGTTTCATCTTTTATCGCATTTACGTGCTTAGAAACAGAATCAGCAAGTTTTAGACATTCACCTGGTGATTCTTTTATTGATCTTTCAATTTTTTTTATTGTTTGCATAATTTTATTTTGCTTTTTCATTTTTACCTCATTATAAAATAAAGCTCACTTCAAAAATGAAGTGAGCTTTTTATTTGTCTAATGATTTTTTTAGAAACAACCCTATCTTCGTAACCATAAAATAGGGATTAGCAAAGCTAACATATACTAACTTTGATATTCTTACAAATTTTTCAAAGCCTTTGAACCATTTTAATGCAATCAACAGCACACACATCAATACAAAGACCGCAACCATAACAGTTATCCTGCTCTATTACTAACTTGTTATCTTCCATTTTACGGGCTTTGAAATAGCAAACTGCTACACACAATTCACAATCAGTACATTTGTTTAAATCTGTTTTTTCAATGAGGGTTCCTTTGTCACATAGATCATTCTGAGTTTTTAAATATTCACAACAATCATCACAGCAAAAACAAATTCCAGCTGTTTTTGTCATATCTTCTGAATCTCTAAAAGGTCTGGTTACCAAATGCTTTTCTTCTGCTTCTTTGAATAATTCCTCAAGAAATTCTTTCTGGACTTTATGGAAATTGCTTCCCGAACCTTCTTTGTATTCTTTGAAGAACAGGCAAACATCTATTCTTGATCGTTCACAACCATTACCTGTTTCTCGGCAGCCGCAATTAGAAACCCAGAATTCATCGAACTTTTTAGATAGTTCTATTGCCTCATCTCTTGTACAAACATAATGAAAGGGGATATTGCTATCATTCATTGGAATCTCCTATTTTAAAATAGCCAACAGGTAGGGAAAAAAGTACACTCTGCTCATCACGAAGCTTCATTAGTTTATGCAATTTTTCAGAGTCTATAGCTCCCAAAACAACAGTAGCCAGTTTTTCAGATGCACAGAAAAGATATATATTCTGACCGATAAACCCAGCATCAGAAAAAGCCATGATTTTAACCATTTCTTCGTAATCGGCAAACATTGAAAACTTAGCTGAATCTAAAACAAGGATCAGATTCACAGGAGCAGTTTTTGCATATTCAGTTCCGGGATTGCCTGTATGCTCCCTGATATCCTCATTATGGATTAATTCCAAAACGTGCTTTTTGGGTTCATATAAATAAAGTCCAGCAGCATTTGCTACATAAATATCGATTTCCTGTGCATTGATCGCTGAGGGAGCAGTTCTCATTCCTGTCTCGGGACGATTTATTCCGAAGGCAGCCCAAAGCAGGTTGGAAAGCATCTGATCCGGTATTTCTTTATTGCTGTACTCACGGGTCGACATTCTTTCATTCATGATCTTCAATAATGGTTTCTCATCAATTTGCGGTTTCAGTAATTCGATACTATTGCTTACTTCTTCTGCAAATAGAAATACTGAAAAAGTAATGGATATTGAAAGGCAAATAATGATTAATTTTTTCATAAATTAATTCCTTATATTTTTTTTAGTAAAACTTCAAAAAT
>JAGLPW010000099.1 GCA_023137125.1 Candidatus Cloacimonadota bacterium
TCGCTATTGTAATTCCACGCTCTTTCTCTTCTGGAGCATTGTCGATGTTATCGAAACTTACGAACTCTGCTCCACCTTTCTTACTGAGGTAAAGCGTAATAGCTGCTGTAAGTGTGGTCTTACCATGATCTACGTGACCAATTGTTCCAACGTTTACGTGAGGTTTACTTCTCACAAATTTTTCTTTAGCCATTTCTCCCTCCTTGGCATTTTTTTTGTTTATTTTTTAATATACTTTTCTGGTGCTCACGATCGGACTTGAACCGATGGCCTCATCCTTACCAAGGATGCGCTCTACCGTACTGAGCTACATGAGCTGTTAAAATGGAGCGGGAGACGAGGCTCGAACTCGCTACCCTTAGCTTGGAAGGCTAATGCTCTACCAAATGAGCTACTCCCGCTTTTTTGTGTTATTTTAAATAAATGGTGGAGGGGGGAGGATTTGAACCTCCGAAGGCATCCACCGACAGATTTACAGTCTGTTCCCTTTGACCACTCGGGAACCCCTCCATAATATAATATTTTGAAGTGCAAAATATTATTCAAACTAATGGTGCCGACAGTAGGAATCGAACCCACAACCGCTCGATTACAAGTCGAGTGCTCTACCGTTGAGCCATGTCGGCAATCTGATGTCGAAACAGAAGATTTTTAGAGCAATTCTCTGTCAACAAAATTTCACTTTTATATTCATAAAAAGACCAAATACAACCGAATAGACAAAAAATTTTCTTTGGCTATATGTGTCAAATCTTTTTATACATATTTATATAAAAAATTATTAGTAATAAAAACGATTTAATTTTAATAATCTATAAATGCTAAAGAAAGGCTCAAAATAAGAACTTAGAATAAGTTGGAACAACTCAAAATATTTACTTAAAATTTCTCACTTTTCTCCTTTCTGCACTCAGCAATAAAACACTCTATACTCCGTTATTATTCTTGACACAAAATTTATAATATCCATTTTTCTTCACAGTTTTATTTCCAGTAATATTTAAACTTTGATTTCAGATATTTATTCTTTAATTTCGGATTGTACAATAACTACCAAAAAAAAGTTATTGTACAATAAAATTACTGTAACTATAGGTTGGTTATGTACAACAGATTAATTAGCGTGGCGCAAATGTTATGCGACATTATTATTTGAGGAATTATAATGCGAAACAAAGATAAAGCACATAGGATATCGAGAGAAGTGATAATAGCTGGATTAATAGGATCTTTCCCTCTGTATGAGTTCTTAAACTCTCATCATCATTATATTCTCGATAAAACAAAGTCCTTGTTATCAATGATTGGAGTAGCAGAATACCTACTACAACCAATAATTTTACTATGCTTACTTGCACTATTAATTCTTGCATCTGAACTCCTTTTTAGATTTGTTAAAATATTTTATAATACTACCGTCACAAACAAAGAAATTAAGAAAATATCAAAAGTTCCTGCTACTAAATTTAAGAAATTAATGAGAATTATTCATAAATATAGAAAATGCTCATTTGATGTTATTGATGATATAGTAAACTATGATTTTGAAGATTTAGAAACATATTTAGACGTGTTGTATGGTGAGGGACTTATATATTCTAATCCATATTCTTTAACATTTAAAGGCAAATCTTTTATGTCAGAACACTTACTATGATTTATAAAGAACTAATTAAAGGAGTGAATTATGATTTTTCTTGTTTTATTTCTTTTAAATATTCATCTAAATCTTGTAGTGCAAGGAGTGAATCTATGGCTTCCCTGATTTTTTGTTCTTCATCTTTTGTTATTCGTAAATCTTTCATTGATTTCCTCCAAAATACGCAAAGTATAACCATCTTCATAACCATCCTTATAGCCATGACGGTATAACCTTGCAATTAATAAATCCAATACTGAGCCAACCGCTAAACCAAATATTGATGTAAAAAGGGGGAATAAATTATGCCAGTTATTACTTTTTTTGCTGGGACTATTTTTGGTGCTATTGTTTCTGGATATATTGTTTATAGATATGACAGAAGACTTATCAGGGATAAAACCGCTTCTGATTTTCGAACAAATGCATTTACTTTGTTTGCTAATATCCTTACTGATATTCAAGAAAGTAATGGTAGGGCAGGAAATGTCATTGATAAACATATATCTAAAACCAATGAGTCTATTACTGCTACAATTTACAAACTTAGTAGTAGAAAGGGAGAAGAGTTGAGAATAGCTTATGAAAAATATCGCAATCCAGATAAAATGAAATCTGATTATTCTCACGTTAAGATTGTTCCATATAATATGCTTCACTCTACATTTAAAAAAACTAAACATTATAAAGATGGAATTAATAATGGAACTGAATTTGCTATTTGTAACATCAAAAAAGTCATTGATCTGCTTAAATAATTGATTAATGATTTTTAACACAATATCTCCTTGTCACATAACACTCGCTTTGCGATTCCGCAACAGCTCAATACGTTAAAATAGGAGTTAAAAAAATAGAAAAGTCTTAAACCAGAAAAATAAAATGGAGGAATAAGCCATGAAATTTTCAAGATCATTGATCATTAAAGTTGTTCTATTTGCAATTGTTAGTGTGATTATTGTTGGTCTTTTACCGACACGATTACAAGTTTATCTTGAAGGAAAAGCCGCTGAAAAAGGTATAGAAACATTCAATTATTATGCAGAAATATCAGACAGTGTTTTTTATGGATATTTTGGTGAAAACATACCAAAGAACATCGAAGGATTTGATTTTGTAAAACTACAAGAATTGGGTACTGAAATTAATGTAGATTTTGATGATACTATCGAACTTATTAAAAAACCTTTCGGAAGTGTATGGATCACGGATGCATTAGGATTGACCGTAATAAGCCTGGTTAAACAAATTGCAGAAACAATAGTTAATGCAAAAATTTCTAATATGTTCTATTCAACAATTCTATCGTGTATTGGAATTATCATACTCTTTGTATTATTTTTTGTGTTCTTCTCCAAAAATTTTATAAAGAGTAAAAAAGAAATATTTCTAAATGAATCCATTAAACCACAATGGTTTTCAGTGATCCTTTCTGGTTTAAATATAATTCTACTAGCATCATTACTTGGGATAATAACATATGTGATAGTAGTTTCAATTCCAATGAGTATTAAATTTATTTCGGCTCCACCAATTGCAGATTTTGGACAAATAAATTATGGAGCAACTTTTTATATTACGACATTTGTTTTTCTGTTTGGAATAGTATTTTCAATTTTCCTCTTAATTTTTTATTTCAAAATGAAGCAAACCGAATTGAGAAAACTATATACCTTTATCTTAATAATTCCCATTTTAGCTCTTGGCTATAATTTGTGGTCTTCAACAAGACATGTTGATAGTGTTAATAAAATTATTGTTTCACAGAATATAAGTTCTAATAGACAAATGGTAATTTCTGACTGCGGCAAAATAGCTTATAGTGCTCGTCAATGGTATTTAACAAACTCTCATGAAAATGGTATGAAATTGGAAGAACTTACGTTTCCTGATGTTGCAGTTTCACCTGAAAATGAGAATGGCAAATATATTTTCTTCGTTGAAGGAAATTTATTAACTATTACCGGTGAAGGCAAACTTGTTAATAAAGATGGAACTACTGCACTTGGTGTTACTACTTACAATGCAGAAACCGATTCGATTAAAACTGAAATTATCCGATGAAATAAGTCAGGCTGGAAAACTGGATTACTAACAATGCCTATAGCAAGCGTGTCAGCGGTTCAGTTGGTCGGTGCTATCTACCTGAATCGTGCCGATTCAGGATTTGGATTGTTTTTTGGGCGTCCCCGATAAATCGGGGCGACCCCTGTGCACACGCAGAACATTATGGGCAATTCCCATATTATTATTGTAGCTTTTGTACAGTTAGCGTAACTAAAATTATTGTATTATTAAAGGATTAAGTTATGAGATATTATACGATTTTGTTTAATGCAATGCCGGTTTTGATGCCAATTTTTGTCGGAGTATTTGCTCTTTTTGCCAAAGAACCTGTCTGGAAGAAATTGTCTGTTCTTGCTTTATTCATTTTTCTCACGATAATTCGATTTGTTGTACTTGATGTTAGTGTTAAAAAGATAATTACAATCTGCCAGATCATTTTATTTATTTTGCTACTAGTTTATTATCGCAATCGGGGAGTTCTGTAGAAAATGTATCTTGAAACTATTTATACAAAAAGGATTTCTAATAATAATAAAATCTCAATAATATAGATTTCTTACTTCTCAATATTCCAATCGGTTCCTTCTGGTGTGTCTTTCAGGGTAATGCCCATCTCTTTCAGATCGTTACGGATTCTGTCTGCCATTTCCCAATTTTTCTCGTGTTTTAAGCGGATTCGATAACTTATAAGAAGTTCTATCAATTCACCGGAAATATCACTAAGATCATTGCTGAGTTTCTCTTTTAGATCAAGGAAGAAGCCAAGTACATTTCCCAGTTCAATTAGAAGATGAATGAAACCCGGATCTTTTGTTTTATTGTATGTTTTAGTAATATCAAATAATACAGATATTGCTTTGGCTGTATTAAAATCATCATTCATAGCAGTAACAAAATTATTTTTATGTTGCAGATGAATTTCTGTAAATTTAAATTTATTATCTATTATGTTCAAATAGTCAGCACTTTTAATAGTATTATATAAGTTCTTAACAGCCTGGCTGGATTCTTTAATGATATCTTCATTAAAGTCTATCGGACTTCTATAATGTTTGGAAAGGAAGAAAAAGCGGATCGCTTCTGCATCATATTTTTTAAGAATATCTCGTGCTGTGAAAAAATTATTTAAACTTTTAGACATCTTTTCACCTTCGATATTAAGATACCCGTTATGCATCCAATAATTTGCCAGTTTTTTGTTATTAGAGGCTTCTGCTTGTGCGATCTCATTTTCATGATGTGGAAAAACAAGATCGATCCCGCCACCATGAATATCGAAAGTTCCACCCAGTAATTTGCGGGACATTACCACACATTCGGTATGCCAGCCGGGACGTCCTTCGCCCCAGGGGCTTGCCCATTTTGGCTCACCGGGTTTTGCTTTTTTCCAGAGTGTAAAATCGGCAGGATGCTTCTTTTGCTTATTTGCTTCTACCCGAGCTCCGGCCTGCAGATCTTCCAATTTCTTGCCGGAAAGTTTACCGTATCCTTCTACATTAGAAACAGAAAAATAGACATCACCATTTACTTCATAGGCAAACTCTTTCTCCTCAAGTTCTTTTATCAGGTTGATCATATCACTGATATATTCGGTAGCTTTGGGATGATGATCAGCAGGATTTATTTCTAAGGCTTTGCAGTCATCAAAAAAAGCTTTGGTATATTTTTCTGCTATTTCTGTTACCGGTATTTTTTCTTCTATAGAACGATTGATGAGTTTATCGTCAATATCGGTAACATTCCGCACAAGAATTACTTCATTTCCAAAGTACTCAAAGAATTTTTTTACAACATCAAAGAAGATAAGTGGTCTGGCATTACCAATGTGGAAATAATTGTATACTGTAGGTCCGCAGACATACATTTTTACTTTGCCTTTCTCAATCGGAATAAATTTTTCTTTTTTATTGGTTAAGGTATTATAAATTTTCATTCCAAACTCCGTTCAGTAGATCATGTTGGCAAATTTTCATTTGCCAAAACAGTTATTGTACTGCTTCCGTATTTTTTATAATAAGTAGTCATCACATCCCATTTTTCTAATAATTTTTCTCTGGGAGAATGCTCTATTACAATGTAGCCGTTTTTGGTTAGCAGCTCATTATCTATAATTTTTTCAATTGTAGTATTCACCAGATCTTTATTGTAGGGAGGGTCCATAAAGATCAGATCGAATTTCTTCTCACATCTATTCAAAAAAGCACTCACTTTTTTTCTGTGGATCTTGCATTCTGAAGTACATTTTAGTTTTTCAATATTGCGTTTCATAGTTTTTATAGATTTATCTGAGAAATCTACAAAGTCCACAAATTCAGCATTTCTACTCAGGGCTTCAAACCCAAGAGAGCCGCTTCCCGCATAGAGATCAAGGATATTCTTACCGGAGCAAGAGGAGATAACAGAGTAGATAACTTCTTTGATGTAATCTGTTGTTGGACGTGCGGTTTTACCGGGAACAGAAAACAGATTTGCCTTCTTGAACTTTCCTGTAATAATTCTCATTTATTTGCCTTACCGGAAAATGAAAACCTTATTTCCAATTGCTGAGGTTTCATCTCAAAATGAGGGCAGCCCAGCAGATGGGTTTCGACTGACTGCTTACATTTATGTGTGCATTTAATGCACAATTTATTAATTTCTTTAATCTTTTTTGACATTCTCAGAAGCTTTTAGTAATTCAACGACGTAATTTAAATCTGATAGTTTAATTTCTGCAAGAGATGTATTTGGTCCAACATTTTCTTTAAGTACTCTTTCTACAATATCCGGTTTCATCTTAGATAGCTCTGTTATTAATTCCAGTATTTTATTCTCATCCTGAGGTTCTATAACTGATTCAATATCTTCTGTTTCATCTTCAATATCTTTTGATTGATCAATTTTTTCAGTATCAATTATTTCATTTAGTTCTTCAGTTTTCTTCTCCACAATAGCTTCGATTGAAGTAGTATCTTCTGTTTTTGTATTCGGTTCAATTACAGCTTCTTCCTTTTCCAAATCCTCATTAAGATCTTCTTCATTTTCCAGCGAGATATCATCTTCTAAAGTATCATCCTTTTCTAATGTCTCTTCAAGTTCTATTGCATCGTCAATAATAGGTATTTCTTCAACTTCAGAAGTTATGTCCTCAATCTTGTCCTCAATCTTGTCCTCAATCTTGTCCTCAATCTTGTCCTCTTCCTTCTCATCAACCAATTCATCAACGATAACATCATTATCAACAGTGTTTTCTATGGTGTCTTCAATATCTAAAGTTTTTTCTTCAGCAATTTCGGGAATTTCCTCAACTTCCGGAGTTAGTTCTTCTTCAGCAGGGATATCATTATCGATTGTATTTTCAAGTTCGAATGTTTCTTCTTTTTCAATATCAGGTTCTAATGTATTCTCGATATCCGGAGTTTCTTCTTCACTTGTGAGTTCTTCCGTTTCATCAGGAGCAATCTCTTCAGGTGTAATCTCTTCCACAGCAATCTCTTCAGGAGCAATCTCTCCCACAGTAACTTCTTCCACAGTAACTTCTTCTTTTGCTGCTGTTAATTCTTCGGGATATGTCTCTTCATTTTTCAGATCAGCTTGTGATTCTTTATAAGATTTATATTGTTCGTGAGGTAGAATATGAAAAATTCTTTTTTCTTCCTCTGTAAAAATTTTGTCGATAATCGTAGAATATTCCAGAGTATTTTCTTTGAATATTTTATCTTTTAATTCATCAATTTTGTTCTGCAATTCTTCCGATGGATCTTCTTTATATAGATTTTTATATATCACCAAAGCATCAATATACTGATTCTGATTTTCATATAATTCTGCTAAAGTAATAGTTGGCGTTGCTTTATCCGTCATAATCATTCTCCCAGCGTTATTTGATCGATCATTTTTTCCAACGTCTTTTCACCGATCCCTTTGATCTGCAGAAGTTCTTCTTTCTTCTCAAATCTACCGATCTTCTCTCTCAACGCAATAATTTTATCTGCTTTAGAAGGACCAATACCTGTAATTTTTGTCAATTCGTTTTTATTTGCAGTGTTAATATTTATTTTATTTGGAATGGAATTATCCACCGGTTTTTTAGAGATAAACTCATTAGTTGTATCTTCATAAGTCAGGTCTATAAAGTATTTCTCTATCTTTTCGTAGGTTTTCTCACCAATACCCTTTATGTTCATTAATTCAGTTTTGGTTTGGAAGCCATTTTCTTTTTTGTATTGCAGTATGTCTTCTGCTTTTTTCTCTCCAATTCCCGGTATTGTTATCAGTTCTTCTTTTGTAATATTTTGCAGATCGTATTGCAGTTGATGATCTATTTGGAAATTCAAGCTGTCGGCTGAATTTACCTCTTCTTCAGCAACAAGACCGGTATATTTCATCACTAAACCGGCAAAGGCAAAGAAAACTATGAACAGCAGAAGTTTTTGTTCGTTGGAAGTAAGGATATTATTAAGTTTTTTCATTTTTCCTGATATATTAAATTGACCATTGTTTGCCCTACAACTCCCAGAGAATGAGGAGAACATTTATCGGGAGTATCTTCCAATGTATGCCAGGACGGATACTCGAAATCGATTACAACAATTGCATTTATGCCTATAGCAATTAGTGGATAATGGTCATCGTATATCCGGTTTACTATTCTAGATTTGAATTCATTATATCCAAGTTGATCTGCAATTTCCCAAACTTCCCTAACCAGGTTTGGGGAGTTATGATATGAAAAATATTCCATATTAATAGAAAGATCTGCATCACCTATCATATCAATAACAATTGCTTTTTCCGGTTTTGGTTTTGTATAATTATCTGCAAAGTAGGAAGAACCCAAGCACCATGTTTCATTTGTACCATAAGCTCCCATATCTTCCAGATCAAAAAAGACCATATCTATTCCAAACTGCTGAGGTTGTTGGGCAGAAATTATTTCTGCCAGCTCAAGCAAAACTGCAACACCACTTGCGGCATCGTTAGCTCCCAGAATTGGAGTTTTATGAAGTGTAGCATCTTCTTCCTTATCGGCCCAGGGCCTGGTATCGTAATGTGCACCCAGCAATATTCGCCGGCTCATTTGAGGATAGAAACTTGCCAATATGTTCACACCTTCAATTTCTTCTCCATTAAGAACCACAGTGAATTTTTGCAATTCTATTTCTGCATTGTATTTGGTTAAGTTATTTATTATATAATCTCTGCAAAGCTCTATTCCATCGGATCCGGGATATCTCACACCGAGTTCACATTGCTTCTGTAGATGTTCAAATGCATTGTTTACATCGAATGACGGGTAGTTATCTGCACAAGAAGATATTACTAACATCAAAAATAAGAAAAAGATTAATTTGTTCATATTTCCATCCTAAATTTCTAATTATACAAAAAAACGTAGTGCAGAAATCTGTCAATTTTGTTTTTGCCTGCCCTGGTGAAGTCTTAACGAAGACTGGCTTGATTGTAAATAGAGATATTTTATTAGTACAAAAAATTATATAATAAAAAAATAATTTATTTAATGTTTTATTAGCAGATTAAGCTACATAGCCAGTTATTCGGATTAGCTAATGGTTACATAATATTTAATCTTCTATAAAGTAATAAGTTGCTTGACATAAAAATAAGCAAACTAACAAGTTAACAAGTAGTTACTTTAAGATAAATTTATTAAACAATAAATTTTCTTTTAGACAATGATATGTAACATCGAGAAGCTATTAGTTATAAAATTTAAACTATCGCAATTATGTTTTTTGAACCTATACGATCGCAATTTGCTTTAATGGGGAGGGAAAACATGAACCACAAAGTTCAATTCCACTCATTTTTATTACAATCCCATTTGATATTTAAACAATTTTTTTAGGAGGAGATTTATGAAAAAGGGGATAATTCTTTTATTGATTTTAATATGTACAGTGAGTTGGACATTTGCAGGATCAACTACACAAGAGATAACAACTGCAAAACTTCGAATTGAAGAGATTTATACCGATGGCTCTGTTGATCTTGATGAAGTGGCTGACCTTAAAAGAAGCGATGCACTGGTTAGAAGTAATGCAGCCATTACAACGGATGCACTCCCTCATAATGCTAACGCTTCATTAACAAGGGGCTCAGTTACGATCGGTGCTGGTGGTACGGTTTCAGGTACTTATGATACTGGTATAACACCCTTTGGAACTTACTACGAGGATGGTCAGAATCAGATACTTTTCACAGCAGCGGAATTATCTACAGCTGGTTTACCTGCAGGTAGTATTGTCGGTTTGGGATGGAACGTAAATAGTGCTTCAACCCAAACCATGAACGGTTTTAATATTGAAATTAAACATACTACTGCAACTTCTGTAACCGGATGGGAAACAGGTTTTACTAATGTTTACTCCGGTACACATGTTGCTGCAACTGGTTGGAATGATTTTACTTTTACTGCTCCATTTGTTTGGAATGAATATGACAATATTCTGATAAAAGTTTGTTATGACAATACTTCATATTCTTCCAACTCATTAGTTTATTTTGATAGTTATCCTGGTACGAATGGTTCCTGGTATAATGACTATTCTAGTGGTTGTTCAGATCCCTATGGTTATACTCCCGATGGAAGACCACAAACCAGATTTGAGTACATCTCCGGTGATACTTGTGATGATGCCATAGCTATTGGTGAAGTTACAGATTTTCCCTTTAATACAGCTTTCGCAACGGCAAGTATGTTTGGTGGATATATAACCAGTAAAGACCTCTGGTATGAATTCACAGCTCCTGATGATGGTAGCCTTTATGTTGGAGTTTGTGGTAGCTCTTTTGACACATATTTAGTACTTTGGGGAGAATGTGATCCTGCAACAATGATTGCAGAAAATGACGATTCATGTGGATTACAATCTGAACTTTTTAACATTCCGGTGGTAAGTGGTGAAGATTATTATATTCAGATTGGTGGATATTCCTCATATAGCGGACCGGGTATTTTAGATGTAACATTTACTACAATTCCAATAATAACAGTTAATCCACTATCTATGGATGAATATCTCAATGTGGGTGAAACTTCTACTCAAATACTTAACATTGCCAATAGTGGTTCTGCGGATCTTACGTATAATCTATCTCATAATTTTATTACTGACAGAGAATCTTCTGCGCCACGCAATTATGGTGACTATGCAGATAGAAGTAGGATAAGTTCTTCGGAAATCAATTTCCTGGAAGAAAGTACTACTTTAATGAAAAGAGAATTTCCAGATAACCGTGCTGCCGGTGATATTTTAGGAACATATTATGGTTTGCCTCCCATTTATCTAAGTAATATGGGTATGGTTTGGGTAGGAGATTTACTTTATTCAGTAGATTATAATTTGGAACAATTAAATGTTTACGATATTACAATTCAATCTATAATTAATACTTATCCTTTACATTCCATGCCTTTTGGTATCACCTGGGATGGAATGTATCTGTGGATTGGAGACGGTCTTGGAAATGTTTATGCATACAACCTGGATGGTTCATCTGCCGCTTACTCTTTCAGCTGTCCGGATTCACAATACCCGACATTAACCTGGGATGGTGACTATTTCATAACCTGTCCTATCGTATTAACCAACCCAACAATCTATAAACTCGATGTAACCGGTACCATTATTGATTCTTATACAGGATCATTAGGGATGGATATATGGCAGATCGTCTGGGTTCCCGAACATACAGGCGGTAATTTGTGGATGACAAATACATTTGCTAATGCGATAGTCCAATTAAATTTAGTTGATACCGATGGAACTTACAGCCCAATAAGCAGTTTCGCACTTCCACCAGGTGAGGTTGAATGTTATGCTATTACTCACTACAACAATAACTTATGGTGGGCAGACTGGGATAGTCCCCTATACGAAATTGATGATGGTATTATGGAAGGTTGGCTCAGTTATGACATCTACAGCGGAACGCTTGCACCTGGGGCAAATATAGATGTTACCATTACATTTGATGCAACTGATATTTATGGAGGTACATATCTGGCTGACCTGACTGTGAATAGTAATGATCCGATGACTCCTCAGGTTATTGTGCCAATTATGCTGGATGTAACAGGTGAACCGGATATTGACACCGATGTTGTCAGTATCGATTTTGGTCCTCTACAGTATGGTCAGTATGCAACAGATAGTTTCACGATCACTAACGTAGGAACTGACTGGTTGGATGTCTCTGATATTGTATGTGATAACAGCAGTTTTACTTTTGCTGTTGCAGGATCTACAACAGAAGACATCACAATTGACGTAACAGTGGATTCTTATTATTATGAAGCATCATGGAACGTTTGGAACTATACTACTTCCAGCTACTATTTTGCATCGAATCAAACCTTTTCTTACTCATACCAGAGTACATCTACAACAATTCCATTGGAACCAGGTCTCTATTCAATTTACTGTTGGGATAGTTATGGAGATGGAGGTATTGCAGGAACAGTTACAGATTCCGAAGCAAATGTCTTAGTTTCCTGGGGAGCATATAGTTATTCTTCCTTTGGAGCATTTGATTTCAATATCGATTCTTCAAGCAGTTTTTCACTTTATGTGGATGAAACCAAAGATATTAATGTGATGTTTTCACCCACAACTAACGGTACAATTACGGGTACTTTAACGATATATAGCAATGATCCGGATGAATTGGAATATTACATTGCTCTCAGTGGTGAAGGTTTAGTTCCGGAAATTGCTACAAATCCCACCTTAATTAATGAGAATCTGTTCGTAAATGAAACATCTACCCAAATCTTAACTATCGAAAGTAACGGACCTGCCGGAGCCCCGGATTTAAATGCTGTTATCACTATCGAAACTTCAGCAGAAGAATATTTCCAATCCTTCCTGCAGTTCCCTCAATATGAGCAACGAGAACACATCGTTACTGAAAGAACCACCAATAAAATAAAAAAAGGTTATCCAGATAAATTCCAACAGCTGACTGGGCAACTCGATAGTAGAAGTATTATCTTCAGTGATGATATGGAAAGCGGAGTTGGTGGATGGACGACACAAGTATATGGTGTGGATGACCTCTGGCACCAAACTAATCTTAGCTTCAATAGCCCTATTAGCAGCTGGTGGTGCGGTATTGAGGCCCAGGGTAATTATGAAACCGGAAATACAATCAGTACTGCCCTGATCTCTCCAGCCATAGACCTTACTACAATATCCTTACCTGTTGGATTGTATTTCTATGAGGCCTATGATACCGAACCGGGTTATGATAATTGTATGGTGGATGTTACTACGGATGGAGGCAGCAGTTGGATACCACTTAGAGGTGCATATGGGAGTGCTCCATCAGGTTATAGTGGAGGTTGGATATTCACTGCCTTAGATTTAACTCCATACCTGGGAAATTTGCTTCAAATCCGCTTTTATTTTGATACTGGTGATCCAGTTGGAAATTTTTTCACTGGTTGGTTTGTAGATGATGTACTGGTAACAGCCGGGAATCCACTGATTCCCTGGTTATCGGTTGACACCTATAATGTTACAATTCCAAGTACAAGTACTGCTGATATCAATGTGAATTTCGATACAAGCGGTATGTATGGTGGTACTTATACTGCTGATATCATCTTAGCCAGCAACGCTCCTGATAATCCAATCCTGGCAGTACCTGTAACACTGGATGTTACTGGAATCCCGGATATTACAGTTGATCCCATTAGCATAGATTTCGGTGCTATTTTTGCTGGAGCTACAACAGAAGAAATATTTACGGTATCTAGTACAGGATCAGATGATCTGATTATCACAGATATTACATCGGATAATCCGGATTTCTATTGTGATGTTACAACATATACCATCAGTCCGGAAAACAGTGAAGGAGTAATCGTTAGTTTCAATCCTTCAACTGTTGGAATAATTACTGGTATTCTCACAGTACACAGCAATGACCCCAATGATCCTGAAGTTTACATTAATCTAACTGGTGAAGGAACAGAACCACCTGTAATTGTTGTAACACCTGCCTCTATTGATGTAAATATTGCACCTGATGTAACGGTAGATAACACTCTAACAATTGAAAACACCGGATTGGTTGATCTTAACTACGCTATCTCTATTGAATACATAATACCAACAGACAGGGTAAGAAATTATGGAGACTATGCCGATAGGAGCAGAGTAAGCTCTTCGGAGATAGATCTTTCTAACAGGATGAATGCTTCAAGGCAAAATAATTTTAGCATTAATCGTGCTGCCGGTGATGTACTCGGTACATATACAGGAATGCCGATGAGCAATACCGGTATGGTCTGGGTTGGTGACCTGCTCTACATAATTGAATACGATTATTATCAGTTAGCTGTCTATGACATTTCTACTCAATCTTTAGTTGCTACATATCCGATACATGGAAGCCCATATGGTATTACCTGGGATGGAACGTACCTGTGGATTGGAGATAATTATGGAAATGTTTATGCTTACAACCTTGATGGTACATCAGCCGGATTCTCTTTTAGTTGCCCATTTGGTGGTTTCCCTGTTATAACTTGGGACGGAAGTTATTTCATTGTTGCTGCTGCCTGGACAATGGATAATATCTACAGAGTTAATGAAACTGGTACTGTAATTGACACATATATTAATGCTACTTATTATTTGGATGAAATTTGTTGGGCTCCTGAACACGCTAACGGCAATATCTGGGCTACAACGGAATATCCAAATATTATGCAGATAAATCTCAACGATGGTACTGGTGAAGCTGAGATAGTAAGTCAATTCGATGTACCAACTTTTGATATGTGGCCTTATGGTATAGACCACCACAATTTTAATTTATGGTGGAGTGACTGGGATGGACCGCTTTACGAAATTGATGATGGTATTGCTGAATTCAGTTGGTTAAGTATAGACATAACAAGTGGAACACTGGGAACGGGGATTTCAGATAATATCACAGTAACAATTGATGCTAATGAAGTTGATAGTTTAGGAGTTTATGAAGCCAGTTTGGTTATTGTCAGTAACGATCCGGTTGATCCGGTAGTTTATGTCCCGGTTACACTTACTGTAAATTACCCACCGGAAATCGTACTTCCGGATGATTTCACATTTGATGAAGATGATGGACTAATGGTTGACTTTGATGCCTATATCACTGATCTCAATAGCAGTCCGTATGTGCTTTCAGTTGCAGGTAACAGTAATGTTACGGTGGATATTGTGGGTAGTGAAGTTACCTTTGGTGCAGCACCGGATTGGTTTGGTACAGAGACACTAACCTTTACAGTTGATGATGGTCAAACCGATTCAGATGTAGTTGATATTATAGTTCTTCCGGTAAATGATCCACCAACAATTGTTTTACCGGATGATTTTACTTTCGATGAAGATGATGTACTTGTTGTTGATTTCACTCAATATGTTGATGATATTGATCTGGATGTTCTTACACTCACAGTAACCGGCAATACTGAGATCACAGTTGATATAGTTGATCTGGAAGTTACTTTTGGAGCAACTGAGAATTGGAATGGAACCGAAACACTTACATTTACAGTTGATGATGGACAGGGTGACAGAGTTTCCTTTACTGTAGGTAGAAGAAATACCCAAAAGAGAAATGATTCTAATAGTGAAAACAGCAGAGCAACTGCAGAAGATGTGGTTGATATTATCGTGCTTCCGGTTAATGATGATCCAACAATCGTTTTACCGGATGATTTCACCTTTGATGAAGATGACGAACTTATTGTTGATTTCACTCAATATGTAGATGATATTGACTTGGATGTTCTTACACTGTCAGTTACAGGAAACACAGAGATCACAGTTAATATTGTCGATTTGGAAGTTACTTTTGGTGCTACTGAAAACTGGAATGGATCCGAAATTCTCACCTTTACAGTTGATGATGGACAGGGTGACAGAGTTTCCTTTACAACGGGTAGAAGAGTTGCTGAGAAAAATGAAGACAACAACAGAGCCACTGCAGAAGATGATGTTGAAGTGATCGTACTTCCGGTAAATGATCCACCAACAATTGTCTTGCCAGATGATTTTACATTCGAAGAAGATGATGGATTGATAGTTGATTTCACGGAATTCATCGATGATGTTGATCCTGATGATCTTACACTGTCTGTTACCGGGAACATAGAGATCACAGTTGATATTGTTGGTTTTGAGGTTACCTTTGGTGCAACTGAAAACTGGAATGGAACTGAAACTCTAACCTTTATTGTAGATGATAATGTAACCAGAGCAACCGCCGAAGATGATGTGGATGTAATAGTTACACCTGTAAATGATGCGCCGGTTCTAATTGGTTTCCTACCGGAAGATCTTGAATTTACAGTTGTAGAAGATAGTACTGTTACATTCAGTGTGGATGTAGAAGATATTGATAGCACAATAGACTACGAATGGTTTGTAAATGATGTTCTTCAAACTGAATCTACAGAAGAATTCGTTCACATCTTCGAAGTTGTTGGAGACATCGAGATCAAATCAGTTGCATCTGATGAAGAGTATGAAATTGAAACTATCTGGATAGTTCATGTTGAACCTGGATCCGATACAGGTAATGAGTTAATTCCTATTATCTCTTACTTAGACCAAAATTATCCGAATCCATTCAATCCTACAACTACGATCAAGTTCGATATTAAAGAGAACGAGTCTGGAAATCTGAGTATCTACAATATGAAAGGACAACTTGTGTTTACCAAATCCTTCGGAGCAGGACACCATAATTTCTTATGGGATGCAGCTTCCTGCAGTTCAGGTATCTATTTCTATAAGTTAGTAACACCATCTTATTTCCATACACGAAAGATGATCTTACTGAAATAGATTTAGTTGTTTAATGAGCAAAAACTTCGGAGGGTTTTATGACCTCCGAAGTTTTTTTATAAAATGGCCGAGAGGGCAGGAATCGAACCTGCCGTGGACAGTTTTAGCTGCCTATTACTGGTTTTGAAGACCAGTTGGAACACCAGTTCCGTCCTCTCTATAACTTGAAACAAAGAATTTAGTGCTTTTCTTTATGTAAAGATTTTTTTAACTCACCATAAGAATTAACCAATGTGTTCTTGACGAAATACTATTAATTCAGATTTTAAAATCAGTGAATTAATTATAAGAAGGGACAATGGATACAAAGCACCTGATAATGGGGACAGCCGGACATGTTGATCATGGTAAAACAACCCTGATAAAAGCACTCACAGGTTACGATTGCGACACACATAAACAAGAAAAAGAACGTGGCATCACAATTAATCTGGGATTTTCTCATATTGACCTTCCAAACGGGAATAGTGTGGGGATAGTGGATGTGCCCGGACATGCAGATTTTATTAAAACGATGGTTGCCGGAGCCTGTGGAATAGATTTCGTGCTTCTGGTAATCGCTGCAGATGAGGGGATAATGCCGCAAACAAATGAACATTTGGAGATCATGAAAACTCTTGGCATTACAAAGGGGATAATCATTTTAAATAAAATAGACCTGGTAGATGAGGAGCTAATAGAGCTTGCCACAGAAGAAATTATGGATTTTGTTAAAGACTCTTTTTTGGATGATGCTTCAGTTATTCAAGTTTCTTCCCAAACTAAACAAGGAATCGAAGAACTCATAAATGAAATATCAACTTTGACTAATATCATTCCACAAAGGAAAACAGAAGGTCTTTTTCGAATGTATATTGATCGCATTTTCACTCAAGAAGGATTTGGTACAATTGTGAATGGATCGATAATTTCCGGAACGATCTCAAAGAACGAACCGGTATTTCTTCTTCCAAATGAGAAGGAACTGAGAATAAGAAGGTTGGAACATCATGGCAAAGAAGTAACTCAAGTTAGTGCTGGTGATCGAGCTTCGTTCAATTTGGTTGGTTTTAAACAAAAAGAGTTTAAGCATGGAATGGTGCTTTCGAATAAAAAGATAAAATCGACTAAACTTATTGATATTCAACTGAAGATATATCAAAATGATGTTACTTTGGGCTTGTGGAATCAGGTGATATTCTTACTTGGTACAAACCGATTAATGGCGCGGATACACTTGCTGGATAGAGATCGTCTTAAAAGTGGCGAAAATTGTCTGGCGCAAGTGTATCTACCACATCCAATCATTACACAATTTACCGATAAATTTATTATTAGAAATTCATCCGGGAATTTAACTTTGGGTGGCGGTCATGTGGTAGACCCGTATCCTCTGCATCATCGCAGAAGAAGAGAAACGCAGGTTGAGATCGTCAAAAAAATTGCCAGTGGAGAATTAGAAGAAATGGTAGCTGCAGAGGTACGGAAATCCGCACTGCCAATATCACAGAAAACAATAGCAGAATATCTGGATGTAAACCCTGATGACCTCATTGAAGTGATATTTCAAAAGCTACCGGGAGATATTGTTTTCTACCAATCTAAAGATGAAACAATTTTATTACAAAAGAAGATGAACACTGTTTATCAAAATAAGATCCTTACCGGATTGAAAGATTTTCATATTAAGAATCCCTTGAAAAATAGCGGTAGAACATTTAAGGAATTGATGGGCATCTTTGGAGAAGACCAAACGCATGAAACAAAGATCACGTTGACTCAGATTTTACAGAATTTAGAAGAAAAAGCCAAACTAAAGCAAAATGGAAATAGCTGGATGCTGGCTTCTCATGAAGTTAATTTGAACAATGAGCTAATGGCAATGATAAAAAAAG
This sequence comes from Candidatus Cloacimonadota bacterium, assembly GCA_023137125.1. GTDB lineage: Bacteria > Cloacimonadota > Cloacimonadia > Cloacimonadales > TCS61 > Tenebribacter. The sequence goes on from JAGLPW010000099.1 coordinate 18,426, forward strand.
CAGATGATTTGATAAGATCGAAAGGTAACAATGCTGTTGACCCTGCAGAATTGAACGATCTGGCAATCGATGAAAAAATTTCAAAAAAACAGATAGAACAAATTGTTTCCTACCTTATTGATAATGGGGATATTTACTTTCTCCAGCAGAAATATCTTCATTCTACACTTGTAAAAAAAGCAAAAAAAATATTACTTGAACAACTCACCGATACAACCGAAGGTATAAAAGTATCCCAATTGCGAGACCTTCTCAATACGAACCGCGGAACTGCAATGATCTTGCTGGAATTCTTTGATAGTGAGAACATTACATTGCGAAAAGGTAATTTTCGGATTTTAACAAAAAAGTATAAAGATAAAATGAACTTGTAAGAGTAACACATATAGCTGTTTATTAAATTTTAAAAAGCCGTCCGGAAAAACCGGTCGGCTTTTTAAAATGGTATCCCGTAGGGGAATTGAACCCCTGATGCAGGAATGAAAATCCTGAGTCCTAACCACTAGACCAACGGGACACATCTATTTTGGTGAGGGTGGACGGATTTGAACCGTCGACTCTCTGCTTAAAAGGCAGATACTCTACCGCTGAGTTACACCCCCCGAAAACTCACATTATGTACACTAAATACTCAACGAATTGACAAAATAAAAAGGGTCTTTTGTGTGTCAATTTTTTTTATTTAAGAAAAAATATATTGCATTGTTTCCAGCTTTAATAAAAACTTGAATGTGCCTTACTTTAAAGGAATTATGTAACGGAGGTAAAATGAGGAAATCTGTTAAACAAATACATTTCGAGACCAAGATAATTAAACGATTAACCGGTAAACCACTTGAAGTTATAGAATATATTATTTCTGATAAAGAGATACAAATACTTCAAGATTATGCAAATGTTGTATCTATAAAAAGACTGGGCTACAATGATCATGGCCCGGTACATATGCGTAAAGCCGCTCTCAATGCTATTTTGATGTTTGACTTGTTAAAAGAAGCAGAAATAAAATTGAATTTAGAAAAAGAACGCATTGGAACTGCTGAAGATAGTAAAATAGCAATTATTGTAGCAGCGATGATACATGATATTGGTATGACAATTTCACGTCAAGGTCATGAATTCATGAGTGTTAATCTTGCTATTCCAATTATAGATAGAATTTTAGAACAATTTTATCATAGTGATATCAGCAAAAAAGTGATAATGAAATCATTGATCATTGAGTGTATTTTCGGGCATATGGCAACTCAGGCAATTCATTCACTGGAAGCTGGTCTGGTGCTCATTGGTGACGGGTGTGATATGGAGCAGGGAAGATCAAGGATCTCTACCATTCTTTCCGATAGACCGAGAGTAGGTGATATTCATAGGTATTCTTCTACAGGGATAGAGAGAGTGAATATTCTCAAAGGTGAAAAGAAACCTATTCAGATAAGAGTTGATATGTCTGAATCGGTAGGATTCTTCCAGGTAGAGGAGGTGCTTTTCCCTAAAATATCATTTAGCCCGGTGAAGAAATATATTGAATTATATGCAGGAGTGAAGGGTAAAGATTTAAAAAAATATTTATAGTTAGGAGAAAAAATGAAAATTATTAAGCTAGTTGTTATTTTAATTGTACTTTTTAGCATTCAGTTATTGGCAAAAGAAAAAATTGAGATCGAAGATGGACATTATGGAGAAGCATTTTGGGATGGAAATACTTTTGTGCAAAGATGCGTAGATGCTTCCAAACTGGATGAGAACAAAATTTCAGCATTTGTAGATGGTGAATGGCAGGAATTTGAACTTACCAATTTTCCGGAAATATTCATGAGCTGGAATATCAAGGAAAGACTTGCCACACTTGAGGAAATCACAAAGGGAGAAAGACCAAATTTAGAGGGACCGCATAATGCTATTGTAGCAACTTACGGATACCGTAGAGAGGATAGCAGATTCAGGGTTAACAATGCAATTAAGGGTTGCGGATTCCTTCCTAAAAGAGAGAAAATAAAAGAGATAAACCGAATGCTGGCAGAAACCGATACATTGCACTTTATGAAGAAATTAGAAATACTAACCGGAATGTATGAAAAAGCCGATTCGTTATTTGATTTAAATAAGCAAATCTCATTGGAGCTTTATGCAAATCCTAAGCGCGGAACACAGACATTTCTGAACCAGATGACCAACCCAACCTCGGTGTTTGTATACATGGCAATTCCAACCTTTAAACTTAAAACTATAGCCTATTTACTGCATCCGGAAAATCCTGATCTTAACGATTATGAAAGGGATGTAATTGAATATATTAATAGTATTCACAGCTATTTTCATGGTGAGTTTTCACAAGAATTTATTGCTGTAATTTATAACGTTATAGAAGTTTATAATAGCTCACCCGGTAATAATAACGGTAGAGGTACTCTTATCGTACCATAATTATTTTTTGTAAAATTGGAGGGAAAAATGAGCCTATCTTTTTCGCAAGAGCTTAAATCTGCAATTCCTGAATATGTTTTTGGGATTAACAGAATTAAGCATATAAATAAAGCATTGTCGGATAATCCTGCTTGGAGAAATGAATCCTTCACATTATTAAAAAATCTTCTAGCAAAAATGATATCTATGGATGCCTCTGACTTAGATTTTGGAGGTCCCCGCTCTAAAGGTAAGATCTGGTATCGGGTTTATGGTGATAAAAAGCCCGATCTTGAAGCAGGTGATATTTTTGAAGATGACGCAATTGCTATTGCGCTCAGTATTCTTTCTGGAGATCAAAAAAAACTCTTGATAACTAATAGAAATCTTGATTTTGCTTTATCTGTTGAATTGGATGAAAAAGATCTGCAATACCGATTCCGTGGCAATGTCTTTTTCGAAAGAAATTACCTGGCAGTTAACTTGCGAGTGATCAAACAAAAATTATTCAGTATGAATGATCTGGGAATTCCTGCTCCAATTGTAAAAAGATTAGATCTACAGCATGAAAAATCCGGATTGTTCCTGATAACCGGAATAACCGGTTCCGGTAAAAGCTCAACCTTAGATGCTGTTATCGATATGAATAATCATAATAATAATTCTCATATAATTATTATTGGCAACCCGATCGAATTTATTCACACATCAGAGGAGAGCATTGTGTCTCACCGTGAAGTTGGAAGTGATGTACTTAGTTTTCAAAGTGGTGCAATTGAAGCCTTACGACAAGACCCCGATATTATTGTTGTGGGTGAGATGCGGGATTCAAAAACGATATCTACAGTTCTGGAAGTTACCGATAGTGGGCATAAAGTGTTTACAACTCTTCACACAAGTTCAACCATAGATAGCATTCACCGGATTATTGCAGAATTTCCTCCAGATGAGCAAGAGCGTATTCGATATAGATTGGCAGATGTACTCAAAGTGGTCATCTCACAGAAATTAGTTCCTAATAAAAAGAATACTCTAACACTTGCTAAAGAGATATTATCTGTAGATTATTC